>JBOHWM010000314.1:0-13537 GCA_050736555.1 Binataceae bacterium (SeqCode) | reverse complement strand
ATACTCAAGCGCGTCTATCGCTCCAATAACGACAAGAACCTGTCACTGCTCGCCGCGGGGATTGCCTTTTACGCGATGCTGGCGATTTTCCCGGCGCTCGCGGCGCTGGTCGCGCTTTATGGCCTGTTGGCGAATCCCGCCAGTATCCAGCACGAAATCACCGCGATCCGCGGAGTGATGCCGGCGCAGGCGCAAAAGCTGATCGGCACGTATTTGACTTCGATCGTCAGCACCAGCCCTTCCAAACTGGGTATCGGCTTGATGGTCAGCGTGGTGGTCGCGCTGTATTACGCGCGCAGCGGGACGGTAAGCCTGATAGAGGCGCTCAACGTTACCTACGAAGAGGAGGAAAAGCGCGGGATCCTTCACTTCGAAATGGTCGAGATAGTCATCACGGTCGGCGCCGCCGCTTTTGTGATCATCGCGCTGTTACTAATAGCGGCGTGGCCAGCGGCCTTGCGCTTCCTGCCCTTCAGCGGAGGCGCGAGGACCATCGGAGCCATCGTGCCGTGGCCGATTTTGATCGCGCTGTTGGCCGCCGCGCTTGCGGCCACCTATCGTTTCGCACCATCGCGGCATCAAGCCAAATGGCGATGGGTCAGTTGGGGCGCGGTCGCGGCAAGTGCGCTGTGGATTGCCGGTTCAATGGGCTTTACCTTTTACGTTGCGAAGCTCGGCAATTACGGCAAAAGCTTCGGTGCGCTCGGCGCCGTGGTCGTATTGCTTACATGGCTGTATCTGACTGCCTACGCAATCCTGATCGGAGCTTGCCTCGACGCCGAAATGGAGCGCCAGACCGCACACGACACCACGCGCCCTCCTGAGCAGCCAATGGGCCGTCGCGGCGCCAAGATGGCGGACACTGTGGGCCACGACGACGGCGCCTGAACGGCGAGGATGACGTACGGCCGCGATCAACCGCGTCACAAGCGAATGTCAAATTGGCCACGCTTCCGGGGACATGGCGTCGCAAGCTAGACTCGGATGCGGAACGCGCGCACTCATGGCTTACCAGGTCTCTCACGCTATTATCGGCACCGCCGGCCACATTGATCACGGCAAAACGGCACTTATCGCGGCGCTGACCGGGCAGGACACCGATCGCCTCAAGGAAGAGAAAGAGCGCGGCATTTCGATCGATCTGGGTTTTGCCTATTTCACCCTGCCGGATGGCACGCGCGCGGGCGTCATCGATGTTCCCGGTCATGAGCGCTTCATTCGCAACATGCTCGCGGGCGCGCATGGAATTGACCTCGTGCTGTTCACCGTGGCGGCCGACGACGGCATCATGCCGCAGAGCGAAGAGCATCTGGATATTCTGCATTTGCTTGGCGTGAGCCGCGGCATTTTTCTGATCACCAAGGCCGATTTGGCCGATGAGAAACGAATCAACGAAGTGCGTGAAGAAATCGAATTGCTGGCCGACGGCACGAAACTCGAAGGCGCCCCGATTATCCCGATTTCTTCGATAACGGGTGCGGGCTTGGAGCCGTTGCGGCTGGAGATAGCGCGTCTGCTCGAGGGCTTCGAGGCGCGGCGCGCGACCGGGCTGTTCCGCCTGCCGCTGGACCGCGCCTTCGTGATCAAGGGTCATGGAACGGTCGTGACTGGCACCGCGATGGGTGGCGGAGTGCGCGCCGGACAAAAGTTGCGTGTGCTGCCGGGTGGGGAAGAGGTGCGGGTACGTTCGATCCAAGTCCATAACGAAGCGGTCGAAAGCGCGGGCCGATGCCAACGGGTCGCGCTCAACCTGACCGGCGCCGAGCGGCTGCGGCTCGGCCGCGGCGTGGTGCTGGCGGACGATCGTCTGCGTTTCACCACCCAGCGCCTCGACGCGCGGATCGAACTGCGTCCGGCCGCGAAGCGTCCGTTGCGCAATAACCAACGCGTGCGGTTCTTCATCGGCACCGCCGAAACTATCGGCCGCGCGATCGTACTAGAGAGTTCCGCTCAAATTGCGCCGAAGCAAAAGGGCCTGCTGCAATTGGTCCTCGATGAGCCCGTGGTCGCGCTCAACGGCGATCGCTTCGTGGTGCGCGATGAAACCAACTTACGTACTCTTGGCGGCGGCGTGGTGCTGAATCCGCTCGGACGGCGCGTGCGCAGACCGCTCGAACAGTATCTGAAAACGCTCGCTGCACTCGATGGCGAATTCAGTCTTGCCGCGGTTCAGGCCATGCTCAACTTGCAGGAAAGCATCGCCACGCCAGTGGCGGAGTTGGCCCAATTGTTCAATACGCCGGTCTCCGAGGTTGAGAAGGTGCTCAAGAGCGCCGCCTTGATCAAACTTTCGCTCGGCGACGAGGAAGGGTTTACCACGACCGGCAAATGGGAGGAGCTCAAGCGCTTCATTATCGGCGCCGTTGCCCAGCATCATCGGCAGGAGCCGCTTGCCCAGGGTCTCGATATGGAAGCGCTGCGGGTGCAACTTCCTTACGTGGTCGGCGCGCGCGCCTTTCGCGCCCTGCTTGATCGGCTGGGCCGCGAAGCCGGTATCGTGCGTGAAGAAAGTGTCGTGCGCCTTGAATCACATCAGGTCAAGCTCGGTGGGGTTGACGGCAAGCTCAGCGCACGTATCGCGCAAACCCTTAAAGAAGCGCGTTTTCAGCCACCCGACCTCAAGCAAATGGCGGACGCGCTTAAAATCACCTCGGCGGAGTTCGCACATCTGCGCGGGGTGATTAGCGCGATGGAGCGGGAAGGGCGCGTAGTGAAAGTCGCCACGGATCTGTACTTCGAGCGTGACGCGCTGGACGCCGCGCGCGAGGCCTTGATGCAACGCCTTACGGCTGATGGTGAGATTACGGCGGCGGTCTATCGCGACCTACTCGGTGCGTCGCGCAAATTCGCGATCGCACTGCTGGATTATTTTGATCATAGCGGCGTGACGGTTAGGGTCGGCGATACACGCAAGCCTCGGAGCCGCGGCTAGCTGACGACGCGGGCGCGGTCATGCTCTTCCCATTCACGGATTTTTGTGACAACCGTTGGCGCTGAGATATTCTAACTCCGCGCGGGCGGATTGGGGATCAGACCAGCGTGGCACACAAAGGACGACTGCCGACCTACCACACCGCGATTCGGCTCGCACGATTGGTGTTGGAATTGCGTGAGCGGCGTTACGGCTGGCGCTTCGATGCTATTTGCCGGCATTTCAAGATTTCGGAGCGCACTCTCCTACGCTACATCAAGGCGCTGAAATCAAGCCTGGACGGTCGCGACGGCAGCCCCACAATCGAAGTGATGGAACGCGATGAACATCGTGTGCTGCGCTTCGCGGCTCCGCACGAAGCGCCGCATTCGAACGCCTTCGAGGCGGCTTCGCTGTTCTTTACTTTGACCATTCTGCGATTTCTGAGCGGCACCGTACTGGAACAAGGCGTGGAGGATTTGTGGGATCGCGTTTATGAAGGAATGACATCGTCGCAGCGACTGCGCCTCGACGACCTTCAGCGCAAATTCTATACGATTGAGTACGCACCCAAGGACTATCGCAGTTTCGACGAAGATCTCGATATCATTCTGCGCGCGGTGCTGGCGCAGCAACGATTATCAATCGAGTACCGCGGGATTAGCGGTGACCCGCGGACCCATCAGTTCGAGCCCTACACTTTGTTGGCATATCGTGGCGGCCTGTATTTGCTCGGCCGCAGCGATTTGGCCGATCAGATTCTCTATCTCGCCGTCGAACGCATCCGTAAAGTGAGCTTCAGCCAAGACCTGGGCGGTCAGCCGATCCATTTTATTTTGCCGCGCGCGTATGACCCGGCCAGGTATACCGAAGGAACCTTCGGACTGGTTTCCGGGGATGAGGCCGAGGTCGAAATTCTGTTGCGCAGTGACGAAGCCGAAACTTATCTGCGCTCGCGCGCGATTCATCCGACCCAGCAATTCCATCAGCGTGCCGACGGGCGCACCGTGCTGTCGATGAAGGTGCGCGGGACGGTCGAGTTGAGAAATTGGGTACTGGGTTTCGGTCCATGGCTCGAAGTGTTGAAACCCGAGGCACTGCGGCGGGAAATTGCGGGGCTGTTTACCGAAGCCGGTGCGATTTATGCCGCCTCTGCCGACCCGGCCGTCAGCGCAATCACCTCGACCCGCGCGCGTCAATCACCCGTCTGAGAGTGGGATTGGAAAGCTCGTTGTGACCGCCGCCACGATAGCGCTAGACTCGAATCCTAATGATCGACGAGGGCAACAATTCGCGTGCGGAGGTCATCCGTCTCACCGCGCGATGCAAGGCGGCGGGTTGAGCCGGCAAACTCGGTCCGGCGGACCTGGCTATGGCACTCGCGGGGCTAGACCTCGGCGCGCATCCTGACGTGCTTGTCGGTATCTCTACCGGCGATGACGCCGGAGTATTTCGTTTAAGCGATCAACTGGCGATCGTTAACACGGTCGATTTCTTCACTCCGATTGTGGATGACCCTTTCACCTACGGGCAGATTGCGGCGGCCAATGCGCTCTCGGACGTTTATGCGATGGGCGGTGAGCCTAAGACCGCGCTGAACATAGTATGCTGGCCGCAGTCCGGCTTACCCGCGGAACTATTAGCGGAAATCCTGCGCGGCGGCGCGGAGAAGGCTCGCGAAGCCAACGTGGCGATCGTCGGCGGGCATACTGTCGCCGATGATGAGGTCAAGTACGGCATGGCGGTGACTGGGGTTATCGACCCGCGCCGGATCGTACGCAACGTTGGGGCTAAAGAAGGCGACGCGCTGTTGCTCACCAAGCCGCTCGGCACGGGCCTGTTGATGACGGCGTTTAAGCGCGACCGGCTCAGCGCAGAGCATTATGAAGCGGCCGTGCGCACGATGGTCGAGCTTAACGCCGCCGCCGCGCGACTGATGATGGATTATCTAGTCCATGCCGCCACTGACATTACCGGCTTCGGGCTGGCGGGTCATGCGGCGCGGATGGCACAAGCCAGTGGTGTCACGTTTCAGATTGAAGAATCCGACCTGCCGTTGCTGCCGGGCGCACTTGAATGGGCGGGCGCGGGTATGGTGCCCGGCGGCGGCCGCCGCAACCACGAGTTTTTTTCCGCGCAGGTGCGTATCGGTGAAGAAGTCGCCGATCAAATGACGGAGTTGATTTTCGACCCGCAAACCTCGGGCGGATTACTGATCGCGTTGCCTGAGCACGACGCCGTTTCGTTGCTGGCTGAACTTCAGAGCCGAGGCAATCTGGACGCGGAGATTATTGGCCGGGTAATCGCGCCTGAAGATGTCGCGATAACCGTAGTTTGAGGCCGCCGCGCGGTGTCAAAGCCCGTCTAATATGCGACATGGTCACTTTTACTTCAATTGCCGCAGATTTTACCGTCTGAAGTAGATTTTCCCGGCCAGAAGTACGCGCATCATGTAAGGATTACCGGTGGAAAATGTCCGCCGTTGGAATTCCACTCAAACTGCAATATTGGCATGATCAATTCCGTACCCGAACTCCGGGCACGGCCCTTGCAAACCGCTAGACTTGTCGCGTGATTCAATCGGTACATTGCACGACGGTGCGGCATCCCCCCCCTCGCCCCGGCGTGTAAGAAAGCGAGGCCGCGACGGGATTTAGGTTCCGTCGCGGCTTCGTGTTATGGTCTTGGCTAATCGAAGCTGTGCCCGGATAGCTTCCAGACGCCGCGGGCTATTTCTTTCCACTGGCGCGACGGCGCTCGTGTGTCACCTGCCTTGAGCGCAAGCCAGCCGCGGCTTCAGAAGCGCGCTCGGATTTCGTTTCTTCCTGCGCCTGTTTGACTCCGCGTTTATCAAGCGACGCCTTAAGTGCCGCCATCAGATCAATCACTTGGCCGCCACGATGCGGCTCGGGTGCGGATTCGGTAATCTCCTGTCCGGCAACCTTCTTCTGCGCCAGTTCCAGCACCCGCTCACGGTAGGCGTCGTGGTACTTGGCGGGATCAAACTTCTTCTGCGTCAATTCGTCAATTAGCCGCTGTGCCAACGTGAGTTCAGTTTGCTTGACCGCCTCGTTGACGCCGCGATCGATATCCTCACCTGAGCGCACCTCGTCGGCGTAGTACATAGTGTGTAGCATCAGGCCTTGATCGAAGGGCCGGATCATGACCAGATGTTCTTTGCCTCGCATCGTATAGCGTCCGAGTGCCACTCGGCCGCTTGCCGTCATCGCGTCGGTCAACAAACGGTAGGCTTTCGCGGAAGCCGCTTCGCAGCCTAGGTAGTAGGACTCCTCGAAGTAGACTGGATCGACCTGTTTGATCGGCAGGAATTCCGTAATCTCGATACTATGATTGTCGTGGCTCTCGAGCGCCTTGAGTTCTTCGTCGTTGAACGGCACATAGCGTCCTTTTTCAACCTCGAAGCCGCGAACCAACTCGGCGCGATCGATGATGGCGTCGTCCACCGGACAGTAGATCTTCTGCTTGATGCGGCTCATGTCCTTGCCATGCAGCAGATGGAAGCTGACGCTGCGAGCGCGCGTGGCCGAAAACAGCTTGACCGGAATCGAGACCAGTCCAAAGGAAATGTTGCCGGTGCTGATGGGTCGTGATGCCATCGTGAAAGCCTCCGCTTCTTATGATCGTGGGCATGAGATGGCGTCAGAGACAAGCCGGGCACGTATAGTGGCCGCTGGAACTTCCGGGCGAATCTCAAGCGAAACTGATGGCACTGGAAGAATATCGCAAGAAACGCAGCGTTGAGCGCACCCCCGAACCGTTCGGCTCGGCCCATCATGCGGCGGGCGCTGACCGAGGCATGTTCGTTATTCAGAAGCACGCCGCACGGCGGCTGCATTATGACTTCCGTCTTGAGATGGAGGGCGTGCTGCGTTCATGGGCGATCCCAAAAGGACCCTCAATGGATCCGCGCGAGCGGCGGCTGGCGGTGATGGTCGAGGACCATCCGATTGAATACGCCAACTTCGAAGGGATAATTCCAGCCGGAAATTATGGCGCCGGTGAAGTGATCGTATGGGACCGCGGTGAGTATCGAATTATCGACCCGCCAAGGGACGCGGCCGAACAAATTCGGGCCGGCAAGGCTGACCTCGAATTGCATGGATTCAAGCTGAACGGCGCCTTTACACTCGTTCGTACCCGTTACACGAGCGGTCAGGGGCGCAGCGGTGGCGAGCGGCGCCAGCAGTGGCTGTTGATCAAAAAACGCGACGATCGAGCCGGTACAAGCAGCGTCATCGATGACCATCCCCGCTCGATTTTATCGGGTCTGACGATCGAAGATTTACGTGAAGCCGGACAGATTGGCGCAGAGGCGCTGGACGAATTGAAGCGACTTAAAGCGCCTAGTTTCAGCGGCCGTTTCACCAATACCGCTTTTCCACTCGAACTTGCCAGGCTCGGTTCGCAGCCCTTCGACGGCGACGATTGGTTGTTCGAGATCAAGTACGACGGTGTGCGCTGTCTTGCGCTTCGCGATGGCCGCGAGGTGCATCTCTATGGCCGCAATCCCATCGAAATTACCGAACGCTATCCCGAGGTCGCGTTGGCGTTGAAATCACTGCCATTCCAACGTTTTGCACTCGACGGTGAAATCGTTGCGCATGGTCCCGACGGGCGAGCGAATTTTCAGCTCCTGCAACGGCGTATCCAGGCGCGGGAGCCCGCGACCGTCGCACGGTTGAGCTTCTCACTGCCGGTTCATTATTATGCCTTCGATTTGCTGGCGTTTGCGGAGTTCGACCTGCGAACGCTCGCGCTGCAAGAGAGAAAGGGCGTGCTGGCGCGGCTAGTCAAGGGCGAGGGTGTCGTGCGCTATTGCGATCACGTACTCGCGCGTGGGCGTGATTTTTTTGCCGCGGCCGCTGAGGCGGGCCTGGAGGGTATCGTGGCCAAGCGTCGCACCTCGCCTTATCGTGGCGCGCGCGGTGGTGATTGGATAAAGCTCAAATACCCGCGGCTGGAGCGCTTCGTTATCGGTGGCTGGACCGATCCGGGCGGCACGCGCCGCTACTTCGGTGCGCTGCTGCTGGGTCAATATGAAGGCGAGCAACTCCGCTTTGTGGGCCGGGTTGGCACCGGCTTCAACGAAGACCTGCTAACCAGCCTGTCGCGCCGCATGAATGCGCATCAGATCGCCGCTTCGCCCTTTCGCCTATCACAAAAGGGTGAAGCCAAGATTCCGCGCGATGCGCATTTTTGCGAGCCTACGCTGGTTGCCGAAGCCCAGTTTTCGGAATGGACCGACGACGGCGTAATCCGTCAGTCAAGCTTCAAGCGAATCGTTGAAGATGTTGAGCCGCACGAGTGTATCTATCAATCGAGCTTGAAAGAACGGGCACCGGCCGAGCCTGTCGAAGAAAACGCCAGCGTCGCCGAAATTCGCGCCGCGGGCCTCGAGCCTCAGGGGCCGCCAAATCAGTCAAACTCATCGACCCTTGATCAAACCTTCGACAAAAGAGTCACTGTCACAGCCCAAAATGGCTCTGCGAACTACCGCTTCAAGCTGACGAATCTCGGTAAGGTGTTTTGGCCCGCCGACGGTTACACCAAGGGCGATCTCGTGGCGTATTACGAATCGATTGCCCTGTGGATGTTGCCCTATTTGCGTGATCGGCCGGTCATTTTGACGCGTTATCCTAACGGTATCGATGGTAAGAGCTTTTTCCAAAAAGATGCGCCGGCCTTCGCGCCCGATTGGATTCGCAAGGAAACCATCTACGCCGAGGATGCTCAGCGCCAGATTGCCTACTTCATTATCGAAAGCGCGGAGACCCTCGCTTACATTGCCAATTCGGCTTCGATCCCGATTCACATGTGGTCGTCACGAATCCCGCATTTGGAACGACCCGATTGGCTGCTGTTCGACATCGATCCGAAAGGCGCGACCACGCGCGAGGCCGTGCTGGTTGCCCGCGCGGTGATCGCGGCCTTGGACGAAATCGGTATGCGTGCGTATGTGAAGACTTCCGGCCAAATGGGCCTTCATGTAATGGTCGGGCTGGTACCGGAGTACACCTACATCCAGGCGCGGATGTTTGCCGAAATGGTCGCGCGCGTAATTGTGGCGCGTATTCCCGAGCTGGCGACGATAGTGCGTGATATAGCCGCGCGCAGAGGGCGCGCCTATATCGATTATCTGCAACTCGGACACAGCAAAACAATCGTGGCGCCGTTCGCGGTACGGCCGGTGACGGGAGCGCCGGTTTCCGCGCCGCTGCGGGCGACGGAATTAAAGCCCGCACTCGACCCTTCTCAGTACAATATCAAGACGATCCAGCCACGTATGGCGCGGTTCAAGCGCGATCCTTTCATCGGCGTGCTCACCGATCAGCAACGGCTGGAGCCCGCACTTCCTCGCTTGGAAAAACTGCTGCGAGCTTGATCTGGCGAGCGTGATAAAAAACGCCGCCATTTGTGTTAAGCGTGTGGGTGAAGTGGGTGCCGCTTCGCCATGATCATAGAGCGGGCGTGGCGCCATTTTTGAAAACTGTGAATGCGGGCTGTGCGCGGAAGTTACGGCGAACCAGTTAGAAGACAGCGAGGAGAGTGCGACAATGGCGGCCGAGCGAATTTTTGAAGGTATCCGAATCGTCGACATCACCCAGTATCTTGCCGGTCCGGTCGCCACGCGGCTGTTTGTCGACCTCGGCGCCGAGGTGCTGAAAGTGGAACTGCCGCCGTTTGGCGAGGGCAGCCGCCGTTTGCGTTTCAACGCGCAGGACGGTCGCGACGGTGCTCCCGCCTACTTCGCGATGCACAATCGTGGAAAAAAATGCGTCTGTGTCGATTTCAAACAGCCGGCCGGCGCTGAAATCGTGAAAGACCTCGCGCGGAAGGCCGACGTATTGCTGGAAAACTATACGCCCGGCGTGCTCAAGCGCTACGGCTTGGGTTATGACGAAATTGCGGCGATCAAGCCGGATATCGTGATGTGTTCGGTCTCGACCTACGGACAGGATAGCCCCCTCGCACCGCGTATCGGCAATGATTTAGTGGCCTTGGCGGCGGGCGGATTGCTCCACATGATGGGTGAGCCCGATGGCCATCCGGTGTATCCGGCTTCAGCCATCGCGGACCATCTCACGGCGGTCAACGCGTTTGGTGCGATCGCGGCGGCGCTGTTCCATCGCCAGCGCACCGGACAGGGCCAGTATATCGACCTGGCGCTAGTCGATTGCGTCTTCAATTCGCACGATTGGCAACTCGCCGCCTTTAGCGCCACCCACGGCGAAATCGATCCGCAACGCGGAGGGCATCAACGTACCGGCGCGTTTCCGTATGGCGTCTTCAGATCGCACCAAGGCTATATCGGCATCGGCGTCTTCACCGATCCGCAATGGGAGGTGCTGGCCAGCCGCATCGGACGAGAAGAACTGCTTTCTACTTCCTTCAAAACGATGCGCGGTCGCAGCGAGAACCAGGATGCACTCAAGGTGATTCTCGAAGAATGGATCGCGACGCTGGCCGACGACGACGAAGCGATACGAATTTTAGCCGATGAATTGCGGCTGCCCGCCGCCCGCCTGCTCTCGGTTGGCCAATTCGCGAGCGATCCGGTGCTAAGCAAGCGAATGGTCGCGCACATCCCGGCGAGGGACGGGACTGAAGCCATGATGCTCAAGTCGCCGCACAAGTTTTCGCGTACCCCGCCCGAAATTCCGGGTCCCGCCGCGCCTCTCGGCCAGCATACGAAGGAGATTCTGGGTTCGGTTTGCGGCTATTCGGAAGAGCGAGTCGCCGCACTTGCCCGCGCTGGCCTCATCACGGGTTACGGTCTCAGCGCAGAATAATTGATTCTCGCGGGTTCCAGCCTCGCGGCGCACATCATAGTCAAGCACTGACCGAAAATCTGACGGCCGGTACGGCTTTGCGCAATAAAACCGCATAGGTCGTGAACCCAACGTCGAGGTTTGTTCAAACCTCGACGGCCGATGATGTTCTCGAAAAATTAAACATGGCTACCGTGTTCATCAGCGGCGGGGCGTGCGCCCGCTCAGCCCTCTGCGCGCACGACCACGCTGGAATTCCCGGCTTCGCACGATGGAGGCGTTGGATCGCCCGCTTGGTCCAGTCCTAACCCTCAGTGTCTAAGCAAAGCGTGGTGGAACGGGATGTTGCTGGGTCAGGCAGTGAATCGCGCCAAGGCCCCACACCAGGTCGATTGCGGGAACTGTTACCACGCGCCGCCCGGAGAATAATCGCTGCAGCGTGGACTGCGCGATTGAGTCGGCGGCGCATCCAAACGACGGCATAATCACGCCGCCATTGACGATATAGAAATTGGCATAGGAGGCTGGCAGCCGCATACCTTCATAAAAGCACGCCGGCGGCATCGGCAACGTCTCGGTATGCAACTGGCGGCCGTATTGATCGCGCATGCCGCGCAGCCGCCGCAGGTTTTCGCGCAATGCCTGGTAATTAGTATCGGCGGGATCATCTTCAACCACGGTCACAATCGTTTTCGCCGAGGTAAAGCGCGCAAGGTCGTCGACATGCCCGTCGGTATCGTCGCCGGCGATGCCGTCGTTCAGCCACAGAACCTTGTCGATGCCCAGGTAGACTCTCAAATATCCTTCGATTTCTTCCCGCGTTAGCGACGGGTTGCGATTCGGATTAAGCAGGCACGATTCGGTGGTGAGCAGCAAACCGGCGCCGTTGACGTCAATGGAACCGCCCTCAAGCACGATGCCGGGTTCTACCACTTCCACCCCGTAGAGCTCGCCGAGGTGTCGCGCCACCACGTCATCGAGGTCGACGGGGCCATATTTGTTGCCCCAGGAGTTAAATCGCCAGTCGAGTGCAATTTGATCAGTTTCGCCATGTTCACTTGGGGCGATGCGATTGATGAAAATCGGGCCATGATCGCGAATCCATGAGTCGTTGGTGGGTACAGGAATAAGTTCGACGCGATCGAGACGCGGCTGGTCGTCATCGAGACACGGAGCCGCCGCGATCAGCGCGCGCACGTGCCCGGCCGCGGCTTCATTCTCGATAAGGATGCGGACCGGCTCGAACCATGCGATGGCCGCCGCCATTCGGGCGAATACCGGCGGAATCGTCTCGAACTTCCCCGGCCAGGTGTCATGGTTATGCGGCCACACCAGGTAGGTTGCAAGATGTGGCGCCCATTCCGCCGGCATCCGATAGGCGCGGCACAGGCGATCCAGCGCAGGCGCCGCCATCTCAAGTCCGAAAGCGACGCGTCAGGCCCTGGTAAGCGTCGATGCGCCGGTCGCGCAGAAAGGGCCAGTTGCGCCGCGTATGTTCAATGCGGGTTAAGTCGCAATCGGCCAGCAAGGTCTCTTCCGTCTCCGCCGATGCGCGCGCCAGCACCTCGCCAAACGGATCACACACGAAGGAACTTCCCCAGAATTCGATGTTCCCTTCGACGCCGACCCGATTGACGGCTGCCACGAAGACACCGTTCGTGATCGCGTGAGAGCATTGAACTGTCTCCCACGCCCGCCGCATCCGCGCTTTGACCGCTTCGGGAGTTCCGAGATTCCACCCGATGGCGGTGGGATAAAAGAGCATCTGCGCGCCCGCCAGCGCGGTCAAGCGAGCCGCTTCGGGAAACCATTGGTCCCAACAAATCAGCACGCCGAGCGTGCCGCGGCTGCTGCGATGAGCGATGAAATCAAGGTCGCCGGGAGTGAAATAGAATTTCTCGTAATAGCCCGGATCATCCGGGATATGCATTTTGCGGTAATGTCCGCTGATACGGCCGTCCTCGTCAATAATCACCGCGGCATTGTGATATATGCCCTCCGCACGACGCTCGAAAATCGGTGCGATAACCACGACCTTGCGTGCGGCCGCAAGCCGTCCCAATTGTTCGGTGCTCGGACCGGGAATCCCTTCGGCCAGATCGAATCGCTCGATGTCTTCGCTCTGGCAGGGATAATGTGAGCGATAAAGCTCCTGCAGGCAGACCACCTCGGCGCCATTTGCGGCGGCTTCTTCGATCTTCGCACAGGCCTTGTCCAGGTTGGACCTGGGGTCCTCGGCGCAGGTCATTTGTATTAGCGCGATGCGCGTGCGTGCCGGCTCCATAGGCCTACTTGATAACAATCAACGGCTAGATATGCCACTGGCTTGAGGATTTGCCACATCGCGTCAAACGGCGTCCATTTGGTGGCTGGAAAAACATGACCAAGGAAAATATCGACGAGGGCAATGGCGGCGGCCTCATCATTGGAGGCTGGCGGTATGGGTCAGCGCGATCTGGGTGCCGAGAGCGGCTTCGAAATAGTAATTCATGTAGGCAAGTCCGGGCGTCACGCGGAGATCAGGTCCCCGTACGACCATCTTCACCGCGGACCGTCCGCAGGTAATTCAGTTCAATGAAATAGCGCTTTGACAGTTGGCGCTAATTTACGGATCGGCGCAGGATAGTCCAACAAGTCCGCACGCGCGGAAAAGAGCGAGATAGGCCGCACCAAAGAAGCGGCGGCGCGGTTGCATGGGACGCAAATGTGATAATTTAATATGGCCTGCGGAAGTTCGGGAAATCCGGACGGCTCGGGAGGCGACATCCTCCCGGATCATGCGGAACCGACGTCTGTAGGCTCGAAAACGTCTGCCCGCCGCTGATAGCCGGGTCCT
>JBOHWM010000313.1:0-2050 GCA_050736555.1 Binataceae bacterium (SeqCode) | reverse complement strand
GTACACCCCGCGCCGGGCGGCATAAGCGTGTATAGTCAGCCCCATGGTTGGCAAGAAGGAGCAGCTTACGAATGCGCGGCATCCAACTTCGCTGACGCATCTCGACGAACGCGGACGGGCGCGCATGGTCGATGTCGGTGAAAAGCCGATCACGCGGCGCGAAGCGGTGGCGCGTGGCGTCGTCCGGATGCGATCGGAAACATTAGCCTCTATCATCGGTGGGCAGCTCAAAAAAGGTGAAGCGCTCGCGGTTGCACGCGTGGCGGGAATCATGGCCGCTAAGCGCACCCACGAGCTAATTCCATTGTGCCATCAGCTTCCGCTTGAAGTGGTTGAGGTCGATTTCCGCCCTGACCACGTGTCTTCAAGTCTTGAGATCCAGGCGCGCGCGGTTACCCAAGCTCGCACCGGAGTCGAGATGGAAGCATTGGTTGCCGCGAGCGCGGCGGCGCTGACGATATACGATATGGCCAAGGCGATTGACCGCGCGATGATCATCGAAGCGATTCGTCTCGTGAGAAAGAGCGGTGGGCGCAGCGGTGATTTCATTCGTTCCGGCGAAACTGAATGGCCGTGAGCGATCGAGCTCGCGTCGTTCTTAGGCACGGGCGCGACAGGACAGTCCGCGGCGGCAATCCGTGGATCTTCTCGCAAGCGATTGAACGAGTTGATCCGTCGCCGTTAGAGCCGGGCGCGATCGTGGAGGTTGTGGACGCGGCCGGCGTTGCATTTGGCTACGGCCACTACAATCCTGATACCACCATCGCCGTTCGCATGATCGCGGCGGCCGGCGAGCCCGGACCCGACCGCATCGTCAAACATCGGATTAGCCGTGCTATGCAACTACGCGAACGTGTCGTCACGGGTGAAACCGACTGTTATCGGCTGGTCAACGGCGATGGCGATGGACTTCCGGGAGTGGTCATCGATCGCTATGGCGATGTTTTCGTCGTGCAGTTGCTGACTGCGGGCGCCGATCGCATGCGGGACGAAGTGGTTGTCACGCTGGAAGAACTGGCTCATCCACGCTGTGTAATCGAACGCAGCCACGGCGCCGTTCGTAAGCGGGAAGGACTCGACGATCGCGTCGGCCCGCTGAATGGCGACGAAGTGAGCGAGGTGGCCGCTGTCGAAAACGGAATTCGTATCCAGGTTGACCTCGCTCACGGGCAGAAGACCGGGTACTTCCTCGATCAGCGGGAGAACCGGATGAGAGTGCGCCTGCTCGGCGCGGCCTCGATACTTGACGCGTATTGCTACGCGGGTGGTTTCACGCTGGCTGCCTTGGCGGGCGGCGCGACCCGCATGGTCGCGATCGATACTTCGGCGCGTGCGCTTTCATGGGCGCGGCGTAACCTGGCACTCAACACGCATGAGGCGGCGCCGGTCGAGTTTATTCATGGTGAGGCCACGGCTTACATGGCGCAATCCGGTCGCGAATTCGATCTCGTCGTGCTCGATCCGCCACCGCTCGCGCGCAGTATCAAGGACGTGACTCGTGCGGGTCATCTTTATATGGAACTGAACGCGCTTGCGATGCGGGCACTCAAGCCTGGTGGCTATCTAATCACGTTTAGTTGCTCGGCCCATTTCCGCGGCGAGGATTTCGTCAGGGCGGTGCGATTCGCGCAAGCGAAAAGCGGCCGCAACTTCCGCATGCTAGCGCGTCTGGGCGCGGGCCCCGACCATCCGGTCTTGCTGGGACATCCCGAGGGCGAATATCTCACGGGTGTGATGCTGGTGGAGCTTTGAACGTACGATTGCCAGTTCGCTTTGAATCCATAACGATCGATTCCAGCGATGCACAAGGAGGCCGATACGATGAAACTCTTGCGCCTCGATCATTTTGGGATTGAAGTGGCCGAACTAGAACGCGCCGAGCGTTTCTATACCGATGTGCTCGGACTTGAAGTGGTGGCGCGCTTTGGCGACCAGGTGCTGCTGCAATGCGGCGAACAGAACCTGGCTTTGTTCCGGATAGCGCGCACGCCTCTGGACGCGAATGAACGTGCACGAACGATCGCGCATCCTTTGGGCAAGGGACATCATG
>JBOHWM010000312.1:0-4897 GCA_050736555.1 Binataceae bacterium (SeqCode) | reverse complement strand
CGATGCGGGGAATTCGAGCGCGAGCCTGTGAGCCGATGTGAACCGCCGGCAACGAAGATTGCGAATCTTCGTGTCGTCTTAAAGTCATTCCCTGCGTTAAGGTTCAAAGCCGCTTTGTCGCTGCTTTGACTGATTCAAGCACCTACGGACGGGCTTGTGGGCGCGATTGAGCGGTTCGGTCCATGGCCTGTGATCTATGTTGATCTATTTCAGGGGTTTTTGCGAAAACTCTCTACGAGAGAGTGACTTACGCAATTTTGTAAAAAGCCCCCCATATACTTCACAATAGATCACAGCTTGACTGAGTTTTTGGTGGATATAGTCGATGTTCATTTGACCTTCGTTACCAGAATGCCTGATGTGCCGGAAGCGTCTTCGCTGCTCTTTCCCCGAGCGAAATAAAGCCCAATCCAAAACCATGCGCAGCGGGGTGATGGAGATGGATTAGGTAACGGTTTAGGAGATGGTTTAGGAGATGGATTAGGAGAAGGAAGGGAGCATTACCACAGGCATTGCGCCACGCTATGCGGCGCGCATTGCGCTGTGCATTGCGATACGCATTGCAGCACGCATTACGGTTGGTATGCCACTCGCATGCGGGACGTATACCAGTCGTATTCGGCTCGTATTTGTTGACCCTACCGACTCGCGCCAAACGCAAACAAATTGTTGTGACACGTTATTGACGACTGCGCGGCACTGCTTTAGCATTATGGTCAACAGCGGTCGGACCATCCCGATCGTTGGACATACCGGAGACCTCGAAAGAGAGCCCGAGCAACTGGCGCCTATGCGCGGTCTTGGGCTTTTGCCTTTTTAGGGCTGCGCACGGCGCATGGAGCAGCACCATGCACACAGTGCCGTCAGTCCGCGAGATACGTGAGATAGTTCTTCGGCGTGACCTTGCGCGTGAGCGCAAAGTCCGTCCTGAGACGCTTCGCCGCCACGAGAAAATCGGGCTGTTACCGCCGAGCCGTCGCTTTGGACCGCGGCTTCGTGGTTGGTATCGCGATGAACTCGATGTGTTCTTTGCGCAGCATCAGCCGATCGCGGAGGAGGTCTAATGCGATGGCGCTATCGCGAGACTTCCGCGTCGATGTTCAATTTCTCGCCAACGTCAAAACCCGAAAGTTACGGCGCATGCTCGGTGCCGATGGTGTTCTCGCGTTGATCGGCCTATGGGCTTATGCGGCGGCGTTCAAGCCGACTGGCGTGCTCGAGTCGATGGATGATGCGGATATCGAAGACGCGGCCGACTGGCGGGGCGACCCTGGCCAGTTGATTGCCGTGTTGCGCGAGTTGCGATTCGTCGAGGCCGACGATAGCGGCGCGACCATTATCCACGACTGGGCTGAGCATAACGGCTGGGCTGCGGGCGCTGAGACACGGAGCCAGCATGCGCGCGATCTGGCCAAGCGCCGATGGAAGGACAAACTCAAAGGCGCTTCTAGCCGGGCTGAAGAGGCGCAACGCCGGGACGACGAGCGGATTCGAGAGGCGATGGAGGAAGAGCGATGACCAAACTCGAAGCACGCGAAATCATCGCATTGTTCAACAGAGCTTACCCGACGACTGTCATGTCTGACGGCACGCGCGACCTTTGGGAATCCATGTTAACCCGCGAAGTTGATGCGAGTCTCGGCAAAGAGGCTGCGTTGGCGATCATCCGCAGTCCGGGCGCGTTCATGCCGTCGTTCGGCGATTTTCTCTTGGAGGTTCGAGTTAGAGCGCAGAGGGGTCACGGCGGAAAGAACTGCCCTTACAAGCACTCGCTGTCGCGCAATGAACTTGCGCTCCTCACCATCTCGGATAATGCGTGCGAGAGCCTTGAGGGGTCGCGCCATCGGCCGATTTCTGAGGTTTTAGCAGAGCAGGACCGCGAGAATGCCGAGCAGGAGCGGCTCTGGCGGGAACAGAAGGCCATCGCCGACCAGCGCCAGCATAAGGGCGATGGCGGCGGCTCGTAAATGGACCTGTGCGCGCTGCGGCTTTGAATCGCCGTGGTGGCGGACTGCGGCGTTCTTCAAGCTTTGTGCGCGATGTCAACTTGACGACAAACGCCGCGAGGTTGCCAAGATTCGGAACGAAAAAGCCAATGAAAATCAAAACGACGATCATTTTCGGCTATGAGGTTCGCACTCGTGGTCGTTATCTCCAGTGTCAGGAGTGCGATCACTTTCGCACGATCTTATTTCCGTCACGAGATGAGAAGCTTGTCTGCGCATACTGCTCTAATCGACGCGCAAATAAAGAACGCTACCGAGCCCACCTACGAACACCTTGGAAGTGCTGAGGGACCACCTAAACGGAGGGCCCATGCGGCCCCAGTGCCCTGGGAGGACACGGCGATCATGCACAATAGTTGACCCTACCCGATCTGCTCGGGCACATAGCCGAGCTATCCCCAACCGACATACCAGCCGTCCTAGCCGCGCTCGCGGCGCGCATGGCGTCCGTAAGGGCCGTTGAGGCGCCGGCCGAAGACGAGCTGCTTGACGTCGAGCAGGCGGCGGCCTTGATGGGCGTCAGCGCGAGCTGGCTTTACCATCGCCCAAAATTGCCGTTCCGGCGGCAGATCGGCGGCAAGGTGAAATTCAGCCGTGCGGGTATTGAGCGCTATATCCGCAACCGACAATCGGCTATGGCATAATCACGGGCTTGCCTTGTAGTATCGCTTCCAGTATGCTCTTGCGCATGGAGGATGCATTATGAAAGCACGAAAAGCAAAGAGCAAAAGCAGCGGCAAGGTTTTCGAGAACCGCTTGCGGCGCACCTTGGAGCGGCGCGGCTTCCAGTTGATGAAGAGCCGGGCTCGCGATCCGTATTCAGTCACCTATGGCGGCTATCAGATTGTGGACCCCGATACGAACACAATGGTCGCCGGCTCGGGTGACGCACAACGCGGCTATGGGCTGTCCCTGGAGGAAGTCGCAGAGTGGGTTCGCGACATGGAGAAGGGGGACGCCTGATGAAGCACGGCGACGGCAGCATCTATCTCCGGGGCTCCACGTACTGGATCTCATACTGGCACCGCGGAATCCAACATCGCGAGTCTGCCCATACCGCCAAAGAGGGCGCCGCGCGGAAGCTCCTACGCGAGCGTCTGACCGACCTCGGGCGCGGCCGGACGGCGGCGATTACGGCCGACAAGGTGACTTTCTCGGAGCTGGCGCAAGCCTTGATCGACGACTACCGCGTCAACGGCCAGCGTACTGAAGCGGCGGCTGGTGCCATCGCCCATTTACGTGAGTGTTTCGGCGACGACATGGCGGCCGACATCAGGACGCCGCGTATCCGGGCCTATATCGCCCAACGGCAAAAGGATGGCGCCGAAAACGCGACCGTGAATCGCGAGCTGTCCGCACTCCGGCGCGCGTTTAACTTGATGATCAAAGATGGCGTCCTGGAAGCGGCGCCTTACGTGCCGATGCTGGCGGAGCACAACACCCGGCAAGGCTTCCTTGAGCCCGCGGCCTTCGAGCGCCTATTGGTCTGCTTTCCGGGCTATCTGCGCGATCCCGTCGAATTCCTCTATCGCTCGGGCTGGCGGGTAGGCGAAATGCGTTCCTTAGAATGGCGTGACATTGACCTTACGGCGCGTGAAATCCGGCTCCGGCCGGAGAACTCCAAGAATAAGCGTGGCAGAGTGGTGCCGTTGGTCGGTAGGCTACTGGCCGTGATCGACCGAGCCCGCGAGAAGCGGCGCCTCGATTGTCCGTTCGTCTTCCACATCGCGGGACAGCCGATCGGGGATTTTCGGAAGGCGTGGAGGAACGCCATCAAGGCGGCCGGCTTCGGCAAGCTTCTGATTCATGACCTTCGGCGGTCCGCCGTTCGGAACATGGTCCGCGCGGGCATTTCGGAGAACGTCGCGATGCAGGTATCCGGCCACAAAACCCGTTCTGTTTTCAGCCGGTACGACATCACTTCGACGGCGGATATCGAGCGTGGGTTGGATCGGCTGGACGCCTATATCGACGTTGCAGTCGAGGCGCCCGCGAAGGTGACGTTGATCAAATCCGCGTGATGTCCGTGGAACCGTCACAATTCCGTCACAATGAGTTACCTATCGAGTCATCTATTTTCGAGAAAGTCTTTCATTTTCAAGGGATTTTGGTGAGCCGTCCGGGACTCGAACCCGGGACCCTCTGATTAAAAGTCAGATGCTCTACCTGCCTGAGCTAACGGCTCAACGTCGAAAAGTGCAACCCAATTAACGGTTTGTAGCCGACTACAGAGCATCTGAATTCCCAACCCTGATTCTGGGGTACGCTTGGCGTACGATTCGGGCTTGGCGAGACGCTCCAGCATCGCCGGATCACGATGCCATGCCAGCGCTTTCCTGCCAAGCCTCAGCACCCTGGCCGTACTGGACATTTGCCCCGGATCAGGCGCCGACACTTTAACCATTGAGATTTGCGATGCCCCGTCAATGCGGCTGCGAATGCTTCCAGAGCGCGCGAAACGTGGGAAAATGGCTCGATTCGAGTTGGCTTGACACTTTCTTTCTTGCGCGAGTACGGTCGGAGAAAATTCAGCGCGCGTATGCCCGTGCGTTCAGGGTGTCCGGGGTTGGAAAAACAAAGCCGGCCGCCCGCCAGTGGGAGAACCATCATGCTCGATTTGATCATCCGTGGTGGCGACGTGGTAACGCCGCAAGGGGTCGGCAAATGGACGATCGGAATCCAAGGTGAGCGAATCGCCTCGGTCGGGCTCGACGATTCAAATCTGAGCGCCGGGCGCATAATCGACGCCAGCGGCAAAATCGTGGTGCCGGGCGGGATTGAACCTCATGCCCATCTGGCCAGCCTGGTCTCGATGCATCCGACGGGCCGCGAATTCACGCTAGGTCCCGAAGAGGACACCTACGGGATGGCCTTCGGCGGCACCACCACGC
>JBOHWM010000311.1:0-2817 GCA_050736555.1 Binataceae bacterium (SeqCode) | reverse complement strand
GGCATAACTCAGTCGCGCGGAGACCGGTCATGGCTCAGGAATTCACCGAAAATTTCGTGCTGGTCCACGGAGCATGGCATGGCGCCTGGTGCTGGGCGGCGGTAATCGGCGAGCTTCAACGTAATGGCTATCGCGCCTTGGCGGTGGATTTGCCGGGTCATGGAGTAAACCGCTGCGCGCCCGCACATGTGACGCGTGACGCGTATATCGAAAGCGTGGTCGGCTTCATCGAGCGGCACGACTTGGACAATGTGGTGCTGGCCGGCCATAGCCTCGGCGGAATCACGATTCCGGGCGTCGCCGCGCGCATTCCCAAACGGATCAAGCGCGTCGTCTTCATCTCAGCACTTGTCATTGAGGACGGTATCACGACTGCCGATGAATTGGCGCCGCTGATGGCCCCTCATGCCGAGGATGTGCATGGATTGGCCGAGGGCGAGCCGGACCTCATTTTGACTCCTGAACGCTTTCGCGACGCCTTCATCCAGGATGGCACCCGCGATCTGCAGGATTTCGTTTATTCAGCCCTGGTGCCGGAGCCAACCGCGCCGTTGTTGGAACCGGTCCATATGAAGCGATTTTACGAACTGGATATTCCCAGCGGCTACCTGGTATGCGAAAACGACATCCTGTTCGATGATCCGAAGGTGTGGCACCCTGGATTTTCGCGTCGTTTAGAAAATGCGACCACACGTGTAATCAAGTCCGGCCACGAGGTGATGTTCACCAGGCCAGTGGAATGCGCCCGCGCCCTGATTGAACTGGCCCGCGACTGACCGCGGGATCAAGCCACTCGCTTCTGCATAACCGCTCTCGCCCAGCTTCTGGGCAAACCGCCGCGCCCGGCGACATTGTCCGCCGGGTGCCGGAAGGGTTCGCGTGAAGCAAAGCTTCGTGATGCCGACGGTTGAATCGTCGACTGGCATTTTTTGTCGGCCGCTTGACAGACATGCGCCACGGCAATATAAAGACGGACGACCGTATATATAAAATCCTCTTTACCAAAGGAACCGGATGCTCGAAATCTACGACAACGAATTCTCAAGCTGCTCAACCAAGGTCCGCCTCGTGCTCGCCGAGAAGGATATTCCATGGACCCGCCACCGAATCGACCTGGTCAGGTTCGAGCAAAAGACTCCGTGTTACCTCAAGCTCAATCCCAACGGAGTCGTTCCCACCGCGATAGTCGATGAGGGTCCGCCGCTTTTGGAATCGCACATCATCATTCAGTATCTCGACAGCGCCTACCCGGGGCCGGCAATGGCTCCAGAGCATGCCGCCGGGCGCGCACGGATGCTGTTATGGCTGAAAGCGATCGACGACATCCATCTTCCGCAGGGGATCGTCAATTATGATCAACTCTTCCTTCCTTATTGGCGGCGCATGGACAAGGACGAACTCGAAGGGCTGTTGGCTGGGTTTGCTTCCCCCTCGGCGGCCGATCGCATGCGTTACCTGATCGGACACGGTCTCGGCGATGGACGCGTCAGCGCCGCCAAGCGTGAGCTGAGGGCCTTTTATCTCCGTGTGGACGGACAGCTCGCGAATAACCGTTATCTCATGGGCGAACGCTATACCCTGGCGGACGTGGCCTTGACTCCATATGTTAATTCGCCGCTTCACGCAGTCTCGAATCTATGGTTTGGCGAAATGCCTCATATTGCCCGCTGGCTGGGCGCCATTCGTACGCGACCCAACTTCGACCGGGCGGTCACGGCCTATCCGCTCCCCGCGGATTTCGAAGCAATGATTATGGCCGCGCCCGAGGGTGGCGGCGTTCGCGCCGTGTGAACAAGCGATGAAGACTGCTCCCACACCGATGGCACAAACTGAATCGGCGTTGACCGATGGGCGACGACGGCGCGGCGAGCGCAAGCGGATGGCCGTGCTCTCGCGGGCAATCAACGTCGCCTCCACCGACGGCCTCGAGGGTCTGACAATTGGCCGATTGGCCGTCGACCTGGGTATCAGCAAGGGCAACATCACGGTGTTGTTCGGCGACAAGGAAGCACTTCAAATCGCGACGCTCGACGCCGCGGTGGCGTTGTTTGTCACAACGGTGGTGAAATCGGCGATGTCCGCAGTGTCACCACTCAAGCGCTTACGTCAACTGTGCGAGGGATGGTTCAGTTTCGTCGAGCAGCGGGTGCTGCCGGGCGGTTGTATGGTTTACGCGTCGAGCAACGAATATCGGGTGCGCCCCGGGCGGATTCGCGACCGCGTCAATCATCATCGCCAGACCTGGAATGGCGCGCTTGAGGCCGCGGCGCGCGCGGCGCAGGCAAGCGGTCAGCTTCGCGCCGATCTTGACGTGGCGCAGTTGGTCTTCGAACTCACCGCGTATCAAGCCGGGGCCAATATGGCGGCACTGCTCGGCGATCGCGCGGCTTTCCTTCGTGCGCGGCGCGCCACTGCCGATCGCATCGCCGCCGCGACAATTACGCGCGCTCAAAGGAAGCCCTCATGACCGTGGAAATGGAACGACTCGATCTACCGGCAGCAACAGAAGAATCGCGGTTGGCCGCTTCCGCCGCTCTGAGCGTGGCGCACGACGATGATGTTTCACCTTTTCATCCAGGCGAGCGCGCGGTGCAAGCGCGAGTGGGCGTGCGCGAGAAAATTGAGAAATTCGCCCGCCGCGGCATCCGGAATTTCATGCCCGAACAGCATCGCGAGTTTTTCGCACAACTGCCGCTGTTTATTACGGCGTGGCTGGACGAGCGTGCGCATCCGTGGGCATCGGCGCTGGTGGGGGCGCCGGGGTTTCTCAGCACGCCCGACCCGCGCCTTCTCCACGTTACCACGATGCCGTGTGAC
>JBOHWM010000310.1:0-7875 GCA_050736555.1 Binataceae bacterium (SeqCode) | reverse complement strand
ATGCAGCAACCGTCCCGCGATCCGGCGCGGCAGGGACGACAAGCCGCGCCTGTCCAAGGGCGGGGCGGTCATTCGTCAGTTCAGCGATCTTTCGACATATGCCGAAAAGATGCTGGTGCATGAGAATGCGCTGGTGAAGATTCGCAACGATATGCCACTCGATCGCGCCGCGCTCATCGGATGCGGCGTCACCACCGGGGTTGGCGCGGTACTCAACACCGCGCGCATCGAGCCCGGTTCGACCGTCGCGGTATTCGGATGCGGCGGCGTCGGCATTTCAGCCATCCAAGGGGCGCGCATCGCGGGTGCCCGCCGGATTATCGCGGTTGACCAGTTCGAATCCAAGCTCGCGATGGCCAAGCGCTTCGGCGCCACCGACACGATCGATGCGTCGCATCAGGACGCCGTTGAGGCGATTCGCTCGATGACAGGCGGCGGACCCGGCAGCGGAGTCGATTATGCGTTCGAGGCGGTCGGGGTGAAGAAGCTCGCCGAGCAATGTTTCGAATGTATCCGGCCGGGCGGCACCGCGACCATCATCGGCATGATCCCGGTCGGCCAGAAGGTCGAAATCGACGGTCCCAAGCTGCTCACCGAGCGCAAAATCCAAGGGACCAACATGGGCTCGAACCGTTTTCGCATCGACATGCCGCGCTACCTCGATTATTACCTGCAGGGCCGTCTCAACCTGGACGACATGATTAGCCGGCGCGGCAAACTCGAGGACGTCAACGACGCTTTCCGTGCGATGAAGAATGGCGAAGTCGCCCGCACCGTCCTGATGTTCGACTGACACACACTAGGGAAGCTCTGCACAAGTATGGCTCTGTCATTCTGAGCGCAGCGAAGAATCCCGGATTACTCTGTGTTTCCGCTTCTTTTTTCCGGGATTCACTTCGCAGACTACGTTCAGAATGACAAATGGGCTTGTGCGGAGCGTATCTCGCGGAGCCGTCCGTAGGCGAAATGAGCACATTAGTGGAGCGAAGCGAGCGGGCGAGTCCGCGAGCTGCGTTCAGGGTAAAGTATGACAGGAGTGGTTCGGGCGGGGCTTCGCCTGGCGAATTCCGCTGAGGGAGTGAATTAATGAAAGCCGCAGTTTTTTACGGTCCGCATCAACCCTTGAAAATCGAGCAGGTCGACATTGACGAACCGCGCGACCGCGAAGTGCTGGTGCGCACCGTCGCCACCGGCGTATGCCATAGCGATTTGCATTTCGTTGAAGGCCTGTATCCCCATCCGGCGCCCGCGGTACTCGGTCATGAAGCGGCGGGGATTATTGAAAAAGTCGGCAAAGCCGTGACCTATCTGAAGACCGGCGACCACGTCATCTCGTGTCCGTCGGTCTTCTGCGGTTATTGCGAAGAGTGCATGTCGGGCCATCCCAACCGTTGTTCCAACCGCCGCGCCACCCAGCGGCCCAAGGGTGATACGCCGCGCTTGTCGCAAAAAGGCCAGCCGGTGCGCCAGTTCAGCGACCTTTCCACCTATGCGGAAAAGATGCTGCTGCACGAAAACGCGGTGGTGAAAATTCGTGACGATATGCCACTGGACCGCGCGGCGCTCATCGGATGCGGTGTCACCACCGGGGTTGGCGCGGTGCTTAACACGGCGAAAATCGAGCCGGGTTCGGTGGTCGCGGTGTTCGGATGCGGCGGCGTGGGAATTTCAGCCATTCAGGGCGCGCGGATCGCCGGTGCTCGCCGGATCATCGCGGTCGATCAGTTCGAATCAAAGCTCGCGATGGCCAAGCGCTTTGGTGCCACCGATACGATTGACGCGTCGCATCAGGACGCGGTCGAAGCGATGAGGGAAATGACCGGCGGCGGACCTAACGCCGGCGTCGATTATTCTTTCGAAGCGGTCGGAGTGAAGAAACTCGCCGAGCAATGCTTCGAATGTATCAAGCCGGGTGGCACCGCGACCATCGTCGGCATGATTCCGGTCGGGCAGAAGGTCGAAATCGACGGTCCCAAGCTCCTCACGGAGCGCAAGCTGCAGGGCTCGATGATGGGCTCGAACCGTTTTCGCATCGATATGCCCCGTTATATCGATTACTATCTGCAGGGGCGGCTCAATCTCGACGACATGATTAGCCGTCGCGGCAAACTCGAAGACGTCAATGAAGCGTTTCGCGCGATGAAGAATGGCGAGGTCGCTCGCACCGTCCTGATGTTCGAGTGATCCAGACTCAGTCCGGCCGACGAATCTCGTGCGTGATACTCAGTAAGTGCCCGCCGCTCTCGAGTGGACTGGGAAGATTAAAGTCGAGGTGATTTAGGCGAGGGTCCTGTTTTCCTGTGAAAAAGGCCACCCGTATAGTGGGACCGGGAAGCATCGAAACTACTTTAGCTAAGCAAATGATCCGAGACCCTCACCAGCAACAGGATTGTTGTCGTGACGACGATCTACAGTGATCAACACCGCTCGTTGAAAGATTTGCTCGGAATGGCAGGAAACAGCGAGGATGCCACACTACTCATCCCGGATCTGCAGCGTCCTTATGTTTGGCTGCCATCTCAGGTCACAGTTTTGGTCGATTCCCTTATACGCGGATGGCCTTTTGGAACGCTGCTTACCTGGAAGGTTGGAGCTAACGATCCTGCGAAAGACCTCGCTCGTTCCTTCTGGAGGATCGTAGATCGAACTAGCGACGAAGAGGGCGAGCATATCAGCATGAAACATCCGCCGGCGATGTTTCATATGATCCTCGATGGCCAACAGCGCATTCAGAGTCTGCTGCTCGCATTTGGCGGAGACGGATGGGGATTCAGATTACTTGATCGTCATTGGCGTGAGCATCTTAGTGGCACCAAGGCACGTGGTCCGCGTGGAAAGGTACACTGGTCACTTGGCTGTCTATGTGTTGATGTTCCCGCATTGAGAGAGGCCTATGAAAAGGCCAGACGAGCTACCGCTATTGACTACGGCGCCATCCTTCATTGGGTTGTAACTGATGACGCCCAAGGACAGTCAAAACTACAGAAGACACCCAATTATGTTGAGGCCCTCAATAAAACGTCCGCGAACCCTGGCCGCTATGTTCGTCTGTCGCGACCTTGGGAAAAGGCGCCTGAGCAGGTCAGTATCGATGCGTACGAGGCTGAGGAACTGGCTACAGTAGTTCTTCAAGAGCACTGTGTCGATGAGGATGCTCAGAAGCGCCAGAAACGCTCTGTTTGGCACTCCTCATGGCGCTTAGGGACGTTAAACAGACACGGGTAACATACCTGGAGCTAGCAGAATATGAAGCGGGTCTTGGATCGCGCGATGTTTACAACGATGCCGTCGTTAATATCTTCACGCGCTTAAACACTGCTGGCCGAACGTTAACCCGCGAGGACATTACGTTTGCATGGCTGAAGGTTGGTTGGAACACGGCGATGACGGACGGAAAGAGTGCTAGCATCTGCATAGAGCGGCTAAGACAGCAACTTGAGGACCTGTCCCTGCCGATCGCGATAGAAGACGTAATTTCCGCACTCAGTTTCGTTTGGGCGATTTGCTTTAGGGACGGCAAGCTTCTCACCAACGATGATCTGATGAGAGGCGAAGCTATTCGACCGATGGCCGTCCAGGTTTCTGAAAATTGGAACCAAGTGGTAGAGGCGCAACTCGGATTTGCGCCCACGCAAGGGACCGAGGACTGCGGTTCCGTGAGCACTATCAATCGATAAACGCTGTAGCTTACTTGTGGGCGTGGTATTTCGCGGCGTTGCAATGGCGGCATAAGAAAAACCTTAAAGAACTAGAAAAAGACGATTTGGAGAAGGGTCTAACCGAAGCTTTAGATACTCTAATGGATCGTTGGTTGATCTGCTCGCAATGGGCTGGCGTCTGGGCTTCTGGGAGTGCTCAGGCCTTTGCGGGATACGGAGCACGCCTTGCTACCTGTGCGCATACGCTAGGCGATAAATCGGAGGTCACCGTAGTAGTTGATGCACTAAAGCGGCAGCTCGAATCGGAGATTAGAGATATCGAACAGCCTGCGGTGAACGGCCTCATTTCCATGAACGCGGATGATAGACAGCAGGTGCGCGTTTACTATACGGCTCTTTGGCTGTGGAATCGGCTGGACAAGAAGCGCTGGCAGATGGCAAAGATCGCGCTGCGGGAAAAGAGCCACCCGCAAAACAGCCTGGAGGTGGATCACATCGTTGCTTGGGATTTGTGGCAGTCGAAGCTAAAGGCGCCTCAATTCGCGCAACAGACCGATGACGAAAATCTTGAGAAGGACGCGCTGCAGGAACTCGATCCGGTCGTGAACGAACTTGGCAACTGTATGCTACTGGAAAAGAATTTTAATATTTCGAAGAGCAACAGGCCATTGCTCAGTTTTCTGGAAGGCGTATACGAGTTCAAAACGGGCACAATTGCGATCAAAGAATGGGCGGCAGCGCTCTATCTTAAGATGCGTCAGGTCGATTCCAGCGAAACTCCCGCTATGGATCTTCGCGATCTATTCAACGAACGTACCCAAAAAATTCGCAATGACTTGGAGCAGTTCATTCGCGGATCCGCACTTCGGATCGATCTAGACGCAGCTTAACCAGGTCTGAAGGACCGCTATTCACCCGCAGTCGGAATTTCAATAGATATAGGGGTAGCGGCATGCCGCTCCTCCCCCTGCCGCACCATTGGACATCCGCGGTTCGAAACGTTGAGCCTTATAACCCAAGTGCCAGTACTCCATACGCGTCGAAAGTACGGGTGGTGAGTCCGAAATGAACGAATATCGCTGTGTTGTGCCACGGGTGCCGCGCTAGGCCCACTGAACAAAGAGCCGGTCCATGAGGACCGGCTCTTTTCACATGCTGATATGAAATCGCGACGAGGGTTAGTTAAGCGCGGTGTTGCGGCGCGCCAGCAGCGCGTTGACGTCGAAATTGAACACGCGCGCGGCGTTAAGGCCGAGGATTTTTTCGCGCTGCTCTTCGTTCAAATGGCCCATCTGGCGCTCGATCGCCTGGTGGGAATGCGGCCACGAGCCCTCATGATGCGGGTAGTCGTTGGCCCACATGAAGTTGCCGACCAGGTTGTATTTGACTGCCAGATCGAGTCCCACGCGATCTTCCTGAAAGGTCGTCGCGCCGTTGCTGCGAAAATACTCACTCGGCATCTTGGGCAGCTTCGGATACGCCCACATATGATGCTTGCGATAGGCCTCGTCCATCGCGTCCAGCGCCCACGGCACCCAACCGATGCCACATTCGATCGCGGCGAACTTGATCTTGGGATAGCGCTCGATCACGCCGGAGGCGCACAGGTTGGCGATTGGCTCGATGGTCGGCGAGAGCGAATGCGACACGTAATTGATTACCGCTCCACCATCTTTGCGCGCCGCGCGCGGGTCGCGTCCGGTCGAGATATGGAACGTGATGGGCAGGTTGCAATCCTGGATCACCGTCCACATCGGATCATACATGGAGAAGTTGTAGTTCGGATGGCGCGCGTCGTAAGAGCCGAAAATCGGTTTGCACGGCAGGGTCAAGCCGCGAAAGCCCATTTTGGCGGCGCGCTTGATCTCGTTAATTGCGAGCGTTACGTCGGAGGTCATAATCGCCGCCATCGGCGACATGAATTCGTTATATTTGCCGAACGTTTCCCACGCCCAGTCATTATATGCATGGCATTGCGCGGCGCCGAATTCCGGATCCTGTGTAGCCCACATCAGGAGGCCCTTGTTGGGGAAAATCACCTCGGCGTCAATGCCGTCGCGGGCGTGATCCTTGATGCGCTGAAGCGGATCGTAACCGGCTTTGGCCCGTAGCTTGTCTTCGCCGAAAAATTCGAACGCACGATCGACCGCGCGCGATTTCTGCCATCCCTCCGACACCATCCACTTGACGCCCTTCTCATCGGTTTCAATATGAGGCAGGCGATGAATAAATTTCTTGTCGATCCGCTCCTGCCACAGATTCGAGGGCTCGTTGCAATGGCAGTCGGTCGAGATCATCAAGTACCTGTTGGGATCGCCGGGCCGCGCGCTACGGCGCCAGCCTTCGTGTCCGGGAGTTTCGAGCCGCCATTTGTTGGGCTCATTGATTTCCAGCACTTCTTCCATCGTTTTCTCCTTCAGCGGTAAATCGTTGTAGGACTCGCTCCGATATCCTCAACCCGCCGCGCTCCTACGGTGGTCATTATATATCATCCGTCCCGGCATTATTGAACGCGGCTCACGGATTCACAGACATCATGAGCCAAGCGTGATGATAAAAAGAGGCGCGTCATAATGCGCACTGCTTGGCCTGTCGCAGCGACCGAACGTTGTCCGCACGCTTGAGAACGACGAAGCCCGCCATTCACCTCAGTCGCTTTGGCGCAACTCGACCACGTTGCCGTCGGGGTCCTTGACCCAGATTTGCTGGCCGACCATTTTTTGCGCCTGCGGCGTCAGATTCATCCGCATCGAGGCGGCGTCGAGAAATTCGATACCCGAGCGGCGCAATTCGTCTTTGGTCGCTTCGAGGGTTTCGACTTCGATCGCCATATGCGGTCCGGTCGGATCGATTCCACTGGTACGGCGCTTGCCGCCGATCAGATGGAGCTGGTTGGTGCCGACTCCATACCATTCGCCCGGGATCGGGATGTCCGGGCGCGGAATCTTCTTGAGCCCGATAACCTTCTCATAGAATTGCCTCGACGCTTCGACGTCGGTGACGTTGACTGCCACATGGCTGAAGCCTTTGATCATCGCACCCCTCCTCGCCGCCAAAATTGAGTGCACCCACAAACCGGATAATCCTTGTCTAATTCAATTCAGAGCCGGTGAGCAACTCGCGTATTTCGCCAGGAACCCTAACGCGGCTCATGAACTCGTATTCTGAACGCGACTTGCGGGGTCTTATCTCCCGGCGCATCTCGCGGACTCGCCTGCTCACTCCGCTCCTGCCCGATTTAATGCACTTCCGCGCCACCGGCGACGGTCAACGCCGTGCCGGTCACGTTGTCGGCACGTGACAGATAGACCACCGCCTCGCCGATATCGGCGGGCGTCTGTTCGCGCCGCAAGTAGGTCATCTGGCCGACAGTTTGATCGAACAGCGTTTCTTCCTTACCGCCCCATACCTGGCTCAAGTACTTGTTCAACAGTCCGGTCCACATCGAAGTGCGCAGCAGGCCGGGACAGATCGCGTTGACTCGGATATTGAACGGCCCCAGTTCTTCCGCGAGCGCCTGCGTAAGCGCGACCACGGCGAATTTGCTGGCGCAATAAGCCGACAACCCGCCGCGGGCGGTCTTGCCCGCGATCGAGGCGATATTGACGATCGCGCCCTCGCGATTGTTGCGCAGATGAGGGATACAGGCCTTGGCGCATAGAAACGGGCCCTTGGCATTGACCGTCATCACGCGGTCCCAGGTCTCCTCAGGCATCTCAGCGACCATTCCGGCGGCGATAATCCCGGCGTTGTTGACCAGGATATCGACATTGCCGAGCTGCTCGACGGTCTCGGACGCCATGCGCTTGCAGTCGGCCAGGCGTGTAACGTCGGCCAGAATCGGTATCGCTTTGACGCCGCGCCCCTTGAACTCCTCGACCGCGCTGGTGAGATCGGCATGGCGCGCGAGGTCATAGGTGAGCGCGGGGTCGGCTGGATTGCCCAGATCAACCGCCGCGATATTGGCCCCAGCCTCGGCTAATTTAAGTGCGATACCGCGGCCAATTCCGCGCGCCGCACCCGTCACAATTGCGTTTTTGCCTTTGATCTCCATTTCTATTTCCCCACTATCTAAAGCCGCTAACGTCGCGCGCCAACGTTATCGCTACGCGATAAATGCGGCAGGCATGGCAATCAATCGAACGCGCTCTCCCCGGTTATATCACGCCCCAATATCAGGGTTTGCACGTCATAGGTGCCCTCGTAAGTATTGACG
>JBOHWM010000309.1:0-9249 GCA_050736555.1 Binataceae bacterium (SeqCode) | reverse complement strand
ACACGGATCCTATTATTTTAATTATCAGTTTTTTCGAGATTCTTCACTTTAGCCCGCCGCTCGCGGACTCGCCTGCTCGCTTCGCCTTCGGCTGCGCTAATGGCGGACTCCGTTCAGAATGACAAAGGTGGCTTTTGCAGAGGTTCCGCAGAGTGAACTGATTGGAGAGTCGGCAATGACTGGACAGAGTAATGGCGGCGAGTACGAAGTGGTATGGCCCAAGAGCCCCCGCACGGTGAAAATGGCGCCGGTGGCGAAGCGCCTGGACACGCTGAAAGGCAAAACCATCGCGCAAGTCTGGGACTATATATTCCGCGGCGACGAGATTTTTCCGATCCTGGAAGAGGAAATCAGCAAGCGCTTTCCCGATACCAGGTTCGTCGGCTACCAGGTCTTCGGCTCGACCCACGGCGGCGATGAACGTGAGGTGGTCGCAGGTCTCGCGCGGAAGCTCAAAGAGAATAATTGCGATGCCGTGATTTCCGGCATGGGATGTTGAGGGAGTTGCACGCCCGCCGTGCTGCGGGCCAGCGCCGCCGCCGAATTCGCCGGCACGCCCAGCGTCTCACTCGTATGCGAGGGCTTCGTCGGCCAGGCCAACACCACCGCGGTGGGAATCGGTTTGCCCGGCATGCCGCTTGCCGTGGTGCCCGGCCATGTTGACGTGCAGAGCGTCGAGGAACTGCGCCGCAACGTGATTACTTCCACCGTTGACGCGGTGATCAAAGGGCTGACCGAGGAGCATAGCGGCGCACTCATGACCGAGCCCGAACCCGCCGCTGAAGAAATCGTCTTCAGCGGAAGCTTCGAGGAGGTCAACCGCTTCTTTTACGAAAATGAATGGAGCGACGGCCTGCCCTTCGTGCCGCCAGCGCTCGGCAAGGTGCGCGAATTCCTGAGATTCACCGAACGCGCGCCCGGCGAATCATTGGGAATCCTGGCGCCCGATAATCGCAAGGCGACTATCTGGAGTGTCGCTGTCAACGGCGTGATGGCGGGATGCCGTCCCGAGTATATGCCGATTCTGATCGCGATCGTCGAAGCGATGGCCGATCCGCAATACGGCGTCGAGCACAGCGGGAATACACCGGGTTCCGAAACGCTCGTGATGCTTAACGGACCGATTATCAAGCAGCTCGGCTTCAACTATCAGCAAGGGGCGCTGCGCGACGGCTTTATGCCCAATACCAGCGTCGGCCGTTTCTTTCGTCTCTATTTGCGCAATATCGCCGGCTTCCTTTTGCACAAGACCGATAAAGGCACCTTCGGTAATACCTGGCGCGTGGTGCTGGCGGAGAATGAAGACGCCTTGCGCGAGTGTGGCTGGGAGCCGCTTGCCGCCGATATGGGCATGAAGGCGGGCGACAATGCGGTCACGATTTCGCGTTATACCGGCGGCGACGTTATCGTCTCGGTGCATGGCGAGAACGCCGAGCGCGTGATGCCGTATCTCGCCGACGCGATGGCCAAGCAAATCGGCTGGGAACTGGCCTTTACGGTCGGGATGGCGACCGCCACGCAGCGCCCATTGTTGATACTCAGTCCGATTATAGCGAAAACCATCGCCGCCTCCGGATGGAGCAAGCGCGCCGTGAAGCAATACCTATTCGAGCACGCGCGCATCCCCGCGGCCAAATTCGAACTGTATATTGGCAAATGGACTCATCTGATGCCGGGAAATCGCACGCTGGCCGATTATGTGAATATGGGTAAAGCGCCACGCGTGTTTGCCGAATCGTCCGATCCAAACCGGATGGTGCCGATTGTCGGCAAGCCCGATGATTTCATGATCGCGGTCAGCGGCGATCCGTTGCGCACCAACGCGTACGCTTTCGTGCATAACGGGATGCTCGGTTATCCAGTCGGCAAGCGGATCCAATTGCCGGCCAACTGGGAGGCGTTGCTGCGCGAGGCCCGGGGCGTCTGAGCGCGGTGGCGGATAGCTCAACCGATAAAATCTGGATACTCATTCCGGCCGCGCGGCAGGCCTCCGGCCAGTGGATCGACGATACGCTCAAGCAGCGCGCCTTCGAGCAAGGCCTGGAGTCCAAGGTGCCATTGGCGGGCCAGTTCCCCCGCCAGCGCTTGGAAGTAGTGCGCGGGCGCGATCCTTGGGCCGCTGTCAACGAGCTATTTTATCAACGCGGCTGGACCGACGGACTCCCGATCATGCCGCCGACGCCGGGAAAAGTTGCGGCGATGCTCGCCAGCACCACACGTGGGCGCGACCACGTGGTGGCCGAGCTCGAACCTTTGAAGGGACAGGCCACCGTCGAGAAGCTCGCGATCAACGCCGTGATGGCGGGATGCGCGCCCGAATACTTTCCCGCCATCATCGCGATCACCGAAGCGATCGCGGAACCCGGATTCAACCTGCGCGGCGTACAGACCACCGACGAGAACGTCACGCCGTTGCTCATTTTCAGCGGCGCGATTGTCACGCGGCTCGGTATCAACGCGAGCTTCGGCGCTTTGGGTCCGGGCTGGCGGGCCAACGCCAGTATCGGCCGCGCGCTGCGCCTAATCATGCATAACCTTGGCGGCGGCTGGCCGGGTGCCGTCGCGTTTGCCGGTCTCGGCCAGCCGGGACGCTATACCTTGTGCCTGGGCGAGAACGCCGCGCTGAATCCGTGGGAGCCGTTACGTATGGAGCTTGGCTATCGCGCCGACGCCAGCACGGTTACCGTGATGCGCGCGGAGACCGCTATCAACGTTACCGGCGGGCTTGAGGAAGTGGCGAGCGTGATGGGCTCGGCGGCCTCGCACTTCTCCGTGATGCATGGCGGCAAGGTCGCGGTGGCGCTCGCTCCATATGTCGCGCGCCGTTGCGCCGAGCGCGGGATGAGCAAGCGCAACGTCAAATTCTGGCTGCACGAGCACGGGCGAATTGCTGTCGAACAATGGCGCGGTTCATGGGCGTTCAGCGTAATGAAGTCGGCCAACTGGCCGCGCTGGGTGACTGAAGCGGCGCGCCATGACTCGCTTCCGGTGGTCGAGAATCCCGAAGATATCGTGCTTTTCGTAACGGGTGGCGATCTTCCGATCGCGCAGCACGCTTATTTTCCAACCTGGGGCTTTCCCCCCTGCCGCATCACGAAGGAAATTATTCTCTAGCCGCGCTGGCGCGCTTTCCCTTCTAAGAAACCTCTGCACAAGCCCATTTGTTATTCTGAAGGGAGTCCGCGAAGTGAAGAATCCCGAAAGAACGACAGAAAACCAACAAGCCGACGAGATTCTTCGCCGCGCTCAGAATGACAGAACAACGGTTGTGCGGAGCTTCCCTAAAAGCCGAGGTCGCTCAAGCCCGGATGGTTGTCCGGACGGCGTCCCAACGGCCAATGATATTTGCGCTCGGATGCGGCGATGGGGAGATCATTGATCGATGCGTGCCGCGTGCGCATCTGGCCATCGGCGTCGAACTCCCAATTCTCGTTGCCATAGGAACGATACCAATTGCCGGAGTCATCATGCCATTCGTAAGCGAAACGCACCGCGATCCGATTATCATTGAAAGCCCACAATTCCTTGATTAAGCGATAGTCCAGTTCCCGCGCCCATTTGCGCGTGAGGAAAGCAATGATCTCCTGGCGCCCGTTGATGAATTCGGCGCGGTTTCGCCAGCGTGAATCGATCGTGTACCCCAACGCGACCCGATTTGAATCGCGGGAATTCCAGGCATCTTCCGCCAAGCGGATTTTTTCTATCGCCGTCTTTTGCGTGAAAGGAGGAACCGGGGCTGCCATGCTCTATTCGTAGCGCAACGCCTCAATGGGGTCGAGCATCGAGGCCTTGCGTGCCGGGTAATAGCCGAAGAAGACACCGACCGCCGCCGCGAAGATGAAACCGCCAATCACCGCCGCCGGTGAAATCAGCGTCGGCCAGTGCGCCAACGCGGACAGTACCTGCGAAGCGATAATCCCGAGGATCACGCCGGCCAGTCCGCCAAGTACACTCAGCAGCGCGGATTCTATCAGGAATTGCAGCAGAATATGGGTGCGGCGCGCGCCAATCGCCATGCGGATGCCGATCTCGCGGGTACGCTCCGTCACCGACACCAGCATGATATTCATGATGCCGATGCCGCCGACCACCAGCGAGATCGATGCGACGGCCGCCAGGAGCAAGGTCATTACGCGGCTGGCACCTTCCGAGGCTTGCGCGATTTCATTGAGGCTGCGCACCGTGAAATCGTTGTCCTGGCCCGCTTCGATATGATGACGGCGATGGAGCACTGAGATGACCTGACGCATCGCCGCGCCGACCTCGCCCGCGCTTTTCGCCTGCACGTAAATCATATTGACGACGCCGGAAATTTTCGGCGGACTGCCGAAGGGGCTGAGCAGAGCGATGCCGTTCGCATAGACCCCGCTGGTGGTGGGCACAGCGCTATACGGGTCCAGCACGGGATTCGTGCTGACGCTGGTAGTTGGCACCGTTTCCGTCACCTGCGACACTCCCAGCACCTTACGCTCGGCGGTCTCGAACGGCATCATCACGACGTCGTCCTGATCCTGGCCCCAGTTGGATTGCCCTTTGGCCGCCAGCACGCCAATTACGCGCAGGGGAAAATTCTTCACGCGGATAGTTGCGCCGATCGGGTTTTCGTCGGAAGCGAAGAGATTTTTCGCGACCGTCTGGCCGAGCACGCAGACCGGCGCGGCGCTGCGCGTTTCCTGATCGGTAAAGATACGGCCGCTGATGGCCGGCCAGTCGCGGATACTCAGATAGGCGGGTGTCACTCCTTCGATACTGGTGCTCCAGTTGCGATTGTTGTACACGACCTGCGCAATCTGCCGGTCCATATAGCTCACCTGGGCGACCGCGGACGCTTTTTGCATCACCGCGTCAGCGTCAGCGGAGGTCAAGGTCGAGGTGCTGCCGAAGCCGGCACGCACGCCGTTGGCAGTGGTCGCCCCGGGCAGCACGACGAGCAGATTGGTGCCGAGGCTTTCAATTCTCTGCTGCACCGCATAACGCGCGCCGTCGCCCACCGCGACCATCGCGATCACCGCGGCCACGCCGATAAAGATACCCAGCATGGTCAACGCCGCGCGCAGCTTGTTGCGCCGCAACGCCCCTGCCGCGGCGCTAAGCGCCATCAGCAGGAAGGTCAGGCCGTTCTCGCTCGATGAAGCATCGGGGCCCGCGTCCGGCTTATATTGCTTGGCGGGTGAGCTGCGGACGTTGGCCGGCACGTTCTCATCAACAGATGGCGCGGCCGAAGTATCCGCATTGGCACGCCGGTCGGAGACGATCACGCCGTCGCGGAACATGATCTCGCGGCCAGCGTAGGCCGCAACGCCGGGGTCGTGCGTGACCAGCACCACGGTGATACCGCGTTCGCGATTGAGCCGCCGCAACATCTCCATCAGTTCGGCGGAATTGGTGGAATCCAGATTGCCGGTGGGTTCGTCGGCCAGCAGGATGGCCGGCTGATTGATCAATGCGCGGGCGATGGCGACGCGCTGCTGCTGCCCGCCTGAAAGCTGATTGGGATAGTTGCGCTCGCGGCCCTCAAGCCCGACCGTCGCAATCAACTCGGCGGCGCGGCGGGCGCGGTCGTGGCTCCAGCCCGAGTAAAAAAGTGGCAACTCAACGTTCTCAACCGCGCTGGTGCGGCTCAGCAGATTGAAGCTCTGGAAGACGAAGCCGATACGTCGGCTGCGCACCGCCGCCAATTCGCGCTCGGAGAGCGAAGCCACGGGAATGCCTTCGAGCAAATAACGCCCGCTGGTAGGCCGATCCAGGCATCCCAGGATATTCATCAGGGTCGATTTGCCTGATCCCGAGGCACCCATGACCGCGACGAATTCCCCGCGTTGAATCTCGAGGCTCACGCCACGCAAAGCGTGAACTTCGATTTCGCCGAGATGGTAGGTCTTGGTGACGTCAGCGATCTGGATCAAAGCGCTCATCGCGAATGGAAGTGCGGCCTCAACGCGGGAAGTGCGGCGACGAATCGATGGAAGCAGCAGCCGCAATCTCCCCGACCGCGACTCTTTGGCCAACCTTCAGTGGGGGGTTAAGCAACTCGACGTTGGTGCCGTCATCCAGACCGGGAGTGACCTTGACCGGCGAGAGCTTGTCGCCGTTTACGACCCACACGCGGGCTTGATGCGGAACTCCGCCGTCGATGGCGCCTGGATTGGCCGATCGCTTGGGTGAAAATTGCAACGCCTGTTCGGGAACGCGCAAGACATCGTCACGTTTGGCGGTGACGATCGTAACGTTGGCGGTCATTCCCGGCTTGAGCAGCAGTTCGGGATTGGCGACGTTGACGACGACGTCATACGTCACCACGTTCTGCACCGTGATTGGCGCCTGCCGCACCTGTCCGACAACGCCTTCGAAGGCGCGGTTGGGAAAAGCGTCGACTTTGAATTCGGCGGATTCGCCGCCTTTGACATTGCCGATATCCGACTCGCTGACGTTGGTATCGACCTGCATCTTGGTCAAATCCCGCGCGATCAGAAACAGGGTTGGCGTCTGAAAACTCGCGGCCACCGTCTGCCCCACGTCGACGTTGCGCGAAACCACGGTGCCGTTCACCGGTGAGATAATATTGGTGTAATTGAGATTGAGTTGCGCCGCTTTGAGGCTCGCTTGCTGCTGCTCGATGGTGGCGTTGTCCAAAGCGATTTGAGCCACCGCCTGATTGTAGACGTTGCGCTGGCTGTCGAGCTGATCCTGCGAGATCACGGCCTGCGCGCGCAGCGCCCGGTCGCGCTCGAAAGTCACCTTCTGATAGGCGAGGTTGGCCTCGTCCTTGGCCAATTGCGCGTGCGCGTTGGCCACCGCCGCGCGCGACAGCGCGACTTGCGCGGCGAACGGGCGCGGATCGATCTTGGCGATCAGTTGACCGGCTTTAACCGGCGAATTGAAATCGGCGTAGATCGATTTAATCGGCCCGGAAACATAACTGCCGACCTGCACCACCGTGACTGGATTGACCGTCCCCGTGGCGATCACTGAGCGGATAATTGGACCGCGCGTGATGGGCGCGGTGATAAGCTTGGCCCCAGCCGCGCGCGGACGCAGGAAGTAAACGGCCAGGGCGGCGACGGCCGCTACGATCACGAGAGCCCGGACGATTTTCGACATGCCTCAACCCGTCGATGCCGGAAGCTTTGTTGAAAAACTATATGCCGCCGATTCCATTCGATGCCAATACCGCATCAATATAGACGAAGATTGCTCGGCGCGGTTACGGTGCGCATGGCCCCGCTGAACTCCTCCGCCTGTAAGCTCGAAATCCCGGCACCGAGTGATCGCTTGGGTATTATGACGGCGATTCATAGTATCGTTAAAATAAATCCGCGGGAGACGAGACGCTGATGCCCGATTTGCCGCCGCTCGATGGTCTCAAGGTTATCGATTTCACCCGCTACCTTGCAGGGCCGTTTTGCACGCAGATTCTCGGCGATTATGGTGCCGAGGTTTTGAAGATCGAACCGGTCGAGGGTGCGCGTGCCGAGATGGGCGGTTATAGCGGCGTCGACAGCTATTTCTTCCTATGCACCAATCGCTCGAAAAAAAGCGTGCAAATCTCCTACAAGCATCCCGACGGCCGTGCCGCGCTCATGCGTTTGATCGATCAGGCTGACGTCATCGTCGACAATTTCCGGCCCGGCGTGATGGAGGCGATTGGCTTCGATTACGATACGCTCGCGCGGCGCAATTCGCGCATCACATGCGTCAGCGTCTCAGGCTTCGGGGCGAGCGGCCCGATGCGTGATTTTCCGGGCTTTGACCAAATTGCACAGGGCTTCTCCGGGCTGATGAGCGTGACGGGCACGCGCGAGAGCGGACCCACCCGGGTTGGTATCGCAATCTGCGATCTACTCGGCGGCATCTTCGCCGCACAGGGCGTACTCCTCGCGCTCGAAGCACGTCATCGCACGGGTCGCGGCCAGCGCGTCGAGACCTCGTTGATGGAAGCGATCGTTGGCATCTTAAGCTGGTCGGCCGGAATCTTTTTCGACACGGGGAAAAATCCGGAGCCGCAAGGCAATCATCATCCGCTCTCCGCGCCGCACGGCGTGTTCCAAGCGTCCGACCGTCCGTTTAATATCGCGGTCGGTAACGAAGCGATGTGGCGCGGCTTCGTCGACGTGATCGGACGTCCCGAACTTGCCGCCGATCCGCGCTTCGACCGTCTCGGCCATCGGATCAAAAACCGTGCTGAACTAACCGCGGAAATTAATCAGGCACTCGCATCGCATCCGGCCAGCCACTGGATCGACCTGCTCAATCGTAAAGGCATTCCCGCCGGACCGATTCAGACGCTCGAAGAGGTCTTCGCTCATCCGCAAATCGCGGCGCGTGAGATGCTGGTGCGGCTGCTCCATCCGGCGCGCGGCGAAATACTCACGACCGGCCTCGGCGTTAAGCTGAGCGAGACGCCAGGACGGATAACGCGGCCACCGCTTTTGGGCGAACATACGGAAGAAGTGCTGCTCGCCTACGGCTTCAGCGCTGACGAGATTACGCGCCTGCGCGAAGCCCACGCGATTCACTGAGGCTGTACAAGCACCTTCTGTCTGGCCGGCGCTTACTCGCGCTCCATGAAGCCTTCGAGGTTGCGCGAGCGACCGGTTTGGCGCAATTTGCGCAAGGCCTTGGCTTCGATTTGCCGGATACGCTCGCGCGTGACGGCGAACTGCTTGCCCACCTCTTCCAGCGTGTAATCGGTCTTCTGCCCAATCCCAAAGCGCATGCGCAGGATTTGCTCTTCGCGCGGAGTGAGCGTCGCCAGCACCTTGCGCGTCTGTTCGCCGAGATTGCCTTGAATCGCCGCTTCCACCGGTGACGGTGCCAATTCGTCCTCGACGAAATCCCCCAGTGAGCTTTCTTCCTCGTCACCAATTGGCGTTTCGAGCGAAATGGGCTCCTTGACGATCTTGAGCACCTTCTGAACCTTGTCCAGCGGCATCTCCATCTGACCCGCGATCTCCTCGGGCCCCGGTTCGCGGCCCAATCGCTGTACCAGCAAGCGGGTCACCCGCAACAGCTTGTTGATCGTCTCAACCATGTGCACGGGAATCCGGATCGTGCGGCCCTGATCGGCAATCGCCCGCGACATCGATTGGCGAATCCACCAGGTGGCATAGGTGGAGAACTTGTAGCCGCGCTGGTACTCGAACTTGTCGACCGCCCGCATCAGGCCGATATTGCCTTCCTGAATCAGGTCCAGGAAGCCCAGGCCGCGGTTGGTGTAGCGTTTGCCCAGGCTGACTACCAGGCGCAGGT
>JBOHWM010000308.1:0-5668 GCA_050736555.1 Binataceae bacterium (SeqCode) | reverse complement strand
CCTTCGGACTGCGCGATTTCGTTCTCATGATGAACCGGGATATGGTCGAGGCCGCCGGTATGAATATCGATGGTCTCGCCCAGGTACTTCATCGACATTGTAGAGCATTCGACATGCCAGCCCGGATAACCACGGCCCCACGGGCTGTCCCACTGCATCAGATGGCCGGGCTGATTCAGCACCCATAAGACGAAATCGTGCGGACTCTTCTTGTCCGCCGCATGATCGAGGCGTTGGCCATGCTGCTCGTCGAGACTCTGGCGCGATAACCGTCCAGCACGGTTCTTCCCACGCCACTTTTCCACATCAAAGTAGACGCCGGAGCGAACGACGTAGGCCAGACCGTTTTTCAAGATACGCTGGATTAGCGTGATCATGTCGCTGACATGGTCGGTCGCGCGGCATAAGAGTGGTGGCGGCGGCAAGGCGACATTGAGCTTTGCGCAATCGGCCTTGAATTGCGCGATATAGAAATCCGCCACTTCACGCGGAGTCTTACCCTCGGCGCGCGCTGTCTTCTCGACTTTGTCTTCGCCCGCGTCGGCGTCAGAAGTCATATGGCCGACGTCCGTAATATTCATCACATGGCGGACCTGGTAGCCGTTGTATTCGAGCACGCGCCGCAGCGTATCCACGAAGACATAGGCGCGCATATTGCCCAAATGCTGCGGCAGGTACACCGTCGGCCCGCATGAATAGTAGCTCACCCGCGGCGGGTCTAACGGTGCGAACTCCTCGACCGCGCGGCTCAGCGAATTGAAAACGTGCAATGGTTTCACCGGATCGTAATTCAGACTAGCGTGCCGCGATGTCCTCGAACAAGCTGATAGCGCGCCAATTTTTGCGCAACGCGTTCGCTTGCTGCTAGCATCTGATGGCCTGCGGCATGCTTGCTTATTGGCTGTGCTGGCCATGAAGGGAGACGCGCTTGAAGTTACCGAGTCCGCTCACAACCGCCGATATTCGGATGGAGGATGGCGCCATCGTCCGTCTGCGCCGGCATGGCAACCCGGCGGGACCTCGCTTGGCGCTGAGTCACGGCAACGGGCTCGCGATAAACGGTTATTTTCCGTTCTGGGATTTGTTGCGCAACCGCTACGATTTGATCCTGTTTGATTTCCGCAATCATGGTGAAAATCCGCTGGGCGACTTCGAGCATCATAACTGGCCGCAATTCATTCGGGATTTGCAGCGCGTGTGGGTCGAAATCGGCACTCATTTCGGTAGCAAACGAATCGCGGGAGTGTTTCATTCGTTGTCAGCCGTGAGCGCGGTCACGCACACGCAACAGATGGGCCCGCGATGGGATCCGCTGGTGCTTTTCGATCCGCCTTTTTTTCCGCCCGATGGCCATCCGCTAAGAAATGTGCAGCGTACCAACGAAGATGATATTGCGAGCCGCGCGGACCGCCGCACGCCGCGTTATCCCGAACCCGCCGGACTCGCCGCTCAGCTCGCCCGACGCTTCAAACTGTGGCAACCGGCGGCTTACGAGCTGATGGCACGCGCGACGCTGCGTCCCGACCCTGTCGCCGGTGATTGGGTCCTGGCATGTCCCCGTGAATACGAGGCGCATATATTTCGTAGTAATCGCAATGCCGGCGCGTGGACCGGACTCGCGCATATGCCGGTCGGCGTGAAACTCATCTGCGCCGACCCAGCGGTCGGCGACACACCCTCGCGGATTGGCCAGACGATCGCGACGGAGATGCCTGTGGAATATGAGGCCATTTTCGGCACCACCCATTTCTTGCAGATTGAACGTCCGGACGAATGCGTTCGCGCGATGGACGCTTTTCTAGCCAAGTATGAGATGGTTGGCTGAATGCCATCGGAACGAAAGCGCAAACCAGCCCCGACGGTGCATAAGGTGGCGGCCAATGCGACGCTCAACGGTGCCGTCCGGGTAAAGAATTTCCCGGTTATTCACATTGAGGGGCTTAGAATCGAGCGTGACGAACCTATCCTGAATCATATTGATTGGACGGTCGAGCACGGCCAGCACTGGGTGATTCTGGGCGCCAACGGCTCGGGCAAAACTTCATTGTTGAGCGCTCTGACCGGCTATCTGCCGTCGACCCAAGGCGAAATTTCGGTTTTGGGTGAAACCTACGGACGCTCCGACTGGCGGCAATTACGTAAGCGTATCGGCCTGTGCAGCTCCAGTATTCGTCAGATGATGGCGGGTCACGAGACCGCGCTCGAAGCGGTCATCAGCGGCCGTCATGCGATGATCGGAATGTGGGGCGAGGTACGCGCGGACGAACGCCAGCAGGCGCTCAGAATTTTGCGCGAGGTCGAAGCGACGGTGCTCCGCGATCGTCCCTGGCGCGTGCTATCGCAAGGTGAACGCCAGCGTGTGCTGATCGGTCGCGCCCTGATGGCACGCCCGCAATTGCTGATCCTTGATGAACCTTGCGCCGGCCTCGATCCCGTTGCACGCGAACATTTCCTGCAGTTTTTGGAACGACTGGCGCGTCAGCGCAGCGCCCCGACACTGGTGCTGGTGACTCATCATGTCGAGGAGATTATGCCGGCCTTCTCACACGTGCTGGTGCTCAAGGACGGTTTGGTAATGGGCGCGGGCCGCAAGAGTGCGATGCTCACCTCGAGGACCCTGTCGCGGGCCTTTCAGGCGCCGGTAAACCTGCGCCATGCGCGCGGCCGCTACTCGCTGACCGTCAGCCCCAGCATCGGTTTGATTGTGTGAGATTCGAAGTAGGGGCACCGGCAAGACAAGCAAAGCGTCCGTTATGAGGTCGGCTTTTGCTCGTATTCTGCTTCATAGGTAGAAACGACTCTCGGTACAGGTTTGCGGACCTCATCGGGATCGGCTTTGTAATGCAACGTCAGTTGACGAGTGGCCGCTATGGCAGAAAGTCTTTTCCTGACCCTATCTTTGCGCGTGACAAACGTCACAACGTCGAGAAGATTAGAGTTCTGTAGCCTGAGCGCGATTTCATCAAGAAAAGAGCTTGATGGCGCCTCCGTCGCGTCTAAGTCCAGATCCAGCGCGCCATATTCGTCAAGATAATGGCGAATTTTTTCGTAAGCTTCGTCGCCTCTCGGCCTGGTCAGGCAAGTCGCCGTCAAATCCGTCACTTTGATTATCGCAGTGGGCTTCATTTTGTCGGTATCCGCACTTCGATTTGGACACCACCCAGGTCAAACGCCATCTTGCCATACCTGAATGGCGTCGAACCTGATCTTCTCACGTAGCCATCCCCGGTCGCAAGCACCAGATCGCCCGCTAACTCTTCAAGGTTATCCGTAACCGTGTAAAGGCCGAACCCGCCTTCGTGTGACCGGCTTACCCCAGCTTGGAGCGCCTTAAGCGCCGCCGTATAGTGCGGTTTGTCGGCGAGGTCGGCGTGCGCTGCGCTGGAACTTAGGCTTGCCCGAATGCCAATTCCACAATCTCCGATGGCTAATCGGATAGTTTTCATGCGTGGATAGAACTGCATCATGAGCGCAGCGAGTGGTCCTCTTGAGTGTCGCGCAAAATTGCTGACTAATTCAGCTACGATTTCCTCGATCAATGCCAAATCAACCGTGGCAGAACTCCTGGCGATTATGTCGCGCACTTTGAGCGCTATTTCCTCATCGATTCCGTCGCGATGTTCAATATCAACAATGTCGTTGAGCGAAGTCGCAGTGGTAAATCGTCTCAGCAAGTGTTCGGGAACTGTAGCGGGATCAAAGTTGAATCTTTCGAAAAAATTCTGCCGCGCCAAGTATTTTTGGGCATCGGGCTTCGCCGGCAGCCGGACCTGAAAGCGCTTACCCTGCGCGCTGAAATGGCGCAGGAGCATTCCCAGATAAATTAACGCAAACGGCTCTATGAATGTCACTGTTGACAGGTCAATCAGCGGCATTTGACTGGTCAAGTCCACCTTGGAGCAAACGTTATCTATATTCCATGCGTTCAGGTCCACGAAGGCGCAGTCTAGCCAATCGTTTCGCCACCTAGAATCAGCTTTTAATCGAATCGTCAACCACATTGTGTGGAGAGCACGTACAATCACATGGCAGTATCGGCGGCGAGATGGTGGGGCGCCTTTAAGCGGGGGGTGTGGTCTGATAAATTTCCCTTGGCTAGCTAGCTCAAATGGCGTTGCTCAAAATACGCAAATTCCCCGATCCGGCGTTGAAAAATCCCGCCAACCCAGTCGAGAACATCGACGCCGAGGTCGACGGCCTGATCGAAAGCATGGTCCAGACGATGTACGCCGCGCCAGGCGTTGGTCTGGCCGCGCCGCAGGTTGGCGAACCGCATCGTATTGTAGTGCTCGATACCGACCACGAGAATCCTGGCAAAAAGCTGCTTAAGCTGATCAATCCGCGCATCGTCGAATCCGACGGTTCAATCGTGTGGGAAGAGGGTTGTTTGTCGGTGGTGGATTTCACCGCCGATGTGAAACGTGCGGCCAAAGTGCTGGTCCGGGCCTGGACCCCTGAGCAAAAGGAGATCGAAATCGAAGCCGAGGATCTGCTCGCGGTCGCATTACAGCACGAACTCGACCATCTGGACGGCAAGCTTTTCATCGATCGCATCAGCCGGATAAAGCGCGAACTCTACAAACGCAAACTTCAGAAAATGATCAAAGAGGGCAAAGCTGATGGCAGGCCCTCAACCGCCATACGTATCTGAGCGTCCGCGCCAAGCCTTGAATATCGTCTTTATGGGCACGCCGGCGTTCGCCGCACGCATTCTTGAACGCCTGATTGAGGCGTCAGGCACTGATTTCCGAATCGCGGGCGTCGTTACACGGCCGGATCGGCCGCGCCGGCGCGGGCTTAAACTTGAATCGTCGGAAGTCGCGGCAACCGCCACGCAACATGGCCTACGTATTATCAAGCCGGTGAAAATAAAAACGCCGGCATTTACGGTGGAACTCGAAACTTTGCAGCCTGACCTGCTGGTGGTGGCCGCCTACGGCCGCATCCTGCCGCCCGCGGTTTTGGCGACGCCGCGGTTGATGCCGCTCAATGTGCATGCGTCAATCCTGCCACGCCATCGCGGTGCCGCTCCGATTGAAGGTGCGCTTCTCGCCGGCGACCCGGTCAGCGGTGTAACCATCATGCGCATCGTTGAACAACTGGACGCGGGACCAATACTTCTACAGCGGGAGATTTCACTGACGTCCGACGAGACTCAGGCGAGCCTCAAGGAACGGCTGGCGGAGCTTGGCGCCGTCGCGCTGCTGGAAGCGATCGCTCGTCTGCAAAAGAGGGATTTGCCAGAGACGCCGCAAGATGAAAGTGCGGCGACCTACACGAAAATTGTCACGAAAGAAGATGCCGTAATCGACTGGTGCGCCGACGCAACAACAATCGAGCGCATGACGCGCGCCTATGATCCATGGCCAGTTGCACGCACCACCCTGGCCGGCGAAGCCCTGATGCTCTATCGGGCGCGCGTCGCCGACGATGAGGTGCCGGCGCGCGACGCTGAACCTGGGACCGTCGTGCGGCTCAAGCCCGAGGTCGTGTTGAAATGCGGTCGCGGCATGCTGGCGCCGATTGAAGTGCAAGCAGCGGGCCGGCGGCGGATGGCAGCGGCGGATTTCTTCCGCGGCCGGCGCCTCAAAATAGGCGCGCGGCTAGGCGGATGAGTTCCGGATTGCGGCCACGGGCAGGCGCGCGGGATGATGCCAAGGCACCATCC
>JBOHWM010000307.1:0-3452 GCA_050736555.1 Binataceae bacterium (SeqCode) | reverse complement strand
GTGTTATGCGCCACGTCCTGGATATTCTCGGCGATTATCTTGAGCTCGTAGGCGCGCGCCGCGGCGGCCGAAGCGATCGCGCCCAAGCTCGGGTCGGACGCCGCCATGCGCGCCGCCTGGCTGTTGGACGACACCGCCTCCTGCTCACAATGCGGCAGGTTGGCGGCGAGATAATCGCGGCATTGCGCGAGCGACTGTTGATGGGAGACGACGCGCGCGAGCGTGTCCGCGTTGCCTTCGCGCGACATCAGTGCATGGCGAATCGGCAGCAGGATTTCGCCGACGATCCCCATCGGCGTATCGATCATCAGATCAAGCGTGAGGCTGACCGAACCCTCGGTGGAATTTTCCACCGGTACCACACCATACTCCGCGCGTCCATTGTCGAGGGTTGCGAACACCGCCGCGATTGAAGCCTGCGCGATAAAATCGGCGCTGCCACCGAAACGTAGCCTCGCCGCTTCATGCGAATAGGTATGCTCGGGCCCGAGGTAGGCGATCCGAATCGTGCGTTCGAGCGCGGTGCAGGCGGAGATGATCTCGATGAAGATACGGCGCAGATGGTCAGCGCCGAGCGGCCCCGGATTAAGCGCGACGACCCGTTCGAGCACTTCGCGTTCGCGCGCCGGTTGCACGATGGGCGCGCCGTCGCGCTGTTTCAAATGGCCGATGCGCCGAGCCGCCTCCGCGCGCGCCGACAGCAATTGCACAATCTTGCCGTTGATCTCGTCGATGGTGGCGCGCAACTCCGCGAGCGTGTCGCCCTGCGCGTCGTTTTTCTTCGAACCTGTTTTTTTCGTTCCCGTCGATGCCATCGCGAGCCATCGCTAACTGATCCGGCCACGGTTTTCAACGCGTTGCCAAAAACGCCGTGCCCATCGCAGCCAGTTTGCGCTCGCGATGATGTCGCAGTTCCGCCGCTCCGAGCCGCCTGAGCCGCGTCAGATGGCGCGCCAGCGCCGCACCCATGATGGTTACCGCGGCGGCGGGGTCGCGATGCGCGCCGCCGGCCGGCTCGGGAAGCACCTCGTCCACGACGCCGAGGCGGAGCAGGTCCTCGCCGGTAAGCTTGAGCGCGGCAGCCGCCTCCGCCACCTTGCTGGGTCCGCCCTGGCGCCACAGGATCGCGGCGCATCCCTCGGGTGTGATCACCGAATAGCACGCGTATTCCTGCATCAGCACCACGTTGGCGACGCCGAGTGCCAAAGCGCCGCCCGAGCCGCCCTCCCCGATGACACAGGCGATGACCGGCACCTCGAGCCGCGCCATCAGTTCGAGATTGGCGGCGATCGCCTCGGCCTGGCCGCGTTCCTCCGCGCCGACGCCGGGTTCGGCCCCCTGCGTATCAATGAAGGTGATAACCGGCAGGCCGAAGCGCTGGGCGAGATCGAAGACACGGGCGGCCTTGCGGTAGCCCTCCGGATGAGGCTTGCCGAAGTTGCGCCTGATGCGATCGGCGGTCGAGCGCCCGCGCTGATGGCCGGCCACCGCCACCGGGCGCCCGCGGAAATAACCCAGTCCGGCGACGATCGCGCCGTCGTCGGCAAAACGCCGGTCGCCGTGAATTTCAATGAAATCAGTGATCAGGCCGTCGATATAATCGAGCGTCTGCGGACGCGCTGGATCGCGCGCCAGGCGCACCCGGTCGATCGGATGCAAGCGCGCCTTGTAGCTGGCCTGCAGCCGTGCCTGCTCGAGCGTGAGGGCGCGCTTTTCGTTGGTCTTAAGCGGTTCGCGCAAGCGCCGGCGCAGTTCGTTCAAGCGGGTTTCCATTTGCGGCAGATCGCCCGCCACTTCCAATTCAGCTTTGCTTTCCATCTGGGCCATCGTTTGCGAAAAATGACTTCAATAGCTCCCGGGCCGTTGACAAATCCCGCATCGGGTCAAGCCAGACTACCGCGCGCTCGTGGCGAAACCAGGTGAGTTGGCGCTTGGCCAACCTGCGCGTGTCGCGTTTGGCCAGTTCGACCGCGCGCGCGAGTTCAAGCTCGCCGCGCAGATTGGCGGCTATCTGGCGGTAACCGATCGTGCCGAGCGCGTCCAACTTCACGCCGGCCGCGAGCAAGGCGCGGACTTCATCGGCCAGCCCCGCCGCGACCATCTGATCGAAGCGCTGATTGAGCCGCTCATACAGACGCGCGCGCGGGATCTCCAACCCGATCCAAAGCGTGTCATAACTGCGCGCGGCAAAGGCGTGGCGCCGCTGATGCTCGCTCAGCGGCACGCCGGTCAGGCGATAGACTTCGAGCGCGCGCACGAGGCGCCGGCGGTCATTGGGCGCGATCCAACTGGCACTGGCCGCGTCGACCTCAGCCAGTTGCCGATACAGGCGCGCCGCGTCAAGCGCGTTCAGTTCGGCGCGGATTTTCTCGCACGCCGGCGGTCCGGCGAAGATTCCGCCACACAGCACGCGCAGATAAAGGCCGCTGCCGCCGACTACCAGCGCCGGACGTCCGCGCGCCGTGATCGCCGCGATCACGTCATGCGCCAGGCGCGCGAACGCGGCCACGTCCAAAGGCTCACCCGGCGGCCGGATATCGATCAAATGATGAGGTACGCGGGCGCGATCGGCGTGCGAGGGCTTGGCCGTGCCAACGTTCATGCCGCGATAGAATTGACGCGAATCGGCGTTGACGATCTCGGCGCCGAGTTCCTCCGCCAGGCTAAGCGCGAAGGAGGTTTTGCCTACCCCGGTCGGTCCCACGATGAGGCCGACGCGCACACGCCGCGAATTTTTCCCGTGCGCGCGCGTGCCGGAGCTTGAATTCGGCGCGAGGGCGGTTTCTTTTATGGTCGCGGAAAATGCTTGCTCACTCCGCGCTTCAGGGACACACGTCATCGCCGGAACATGCGCTCGATCTGGCCGCGCGTGAACTGGATATGCACCGGCCGTCCATGCGGACAGTTGGTTTTGAATTCGGTGCGGTCAAGCTCGTCCAGCAAGGCCGCCATCTCACGCGCCTGCAGCAGCCGCCCGGCGCGAATCGAGCCATGGCAGGCAAGCTGTTTGAGCATATTCTCAAAGGCGCTCTCGCCGCCGAAGGCGAAGCCGTGGTCGCCCATCGCGCCGATCATTTCGTTGAGCAGTCCCAGCCCGCCATCGGCGAACACCGCTGGCGCGCCTTTGACCAGCAGCGTGGTGGGACCAAACGGCTCGGTCTCGAAGCCCATCGCGCGCAATTCCGCCATCGACGCCATCACCTGCGCGGCACGCGCCGGGTTGAGTTCAAGCGTCGCCGGCGTCAGCATTGCCTGCACGCGAATCCCGCCCGCGCGCAACTCGGCGCGCAACCGTTCAAAGGTGATGCGTTCGTGCGCGGCATGCTGATCGATGAGCAGCAGCCCGTCTTCATGTTCGAGCGCGATATAACCGGCAAAGAGCTGGCCCACGATACGCAGGCGCGAGTAGATGGGCACACTGGCGGTCGGCACCGGTGCGGCGAGTGCGGCGC
>JBOHWM010000306.1:0-4610 GCA_050736555.1 Binataceae bacterium (SeqCode) | reverse complement strand
CAAAGCCGAGCAGTAACAGCTTCGTAACCGCGATCAGTAAAGAAGCGCGCCTTGCCCGATGAGCTTTGCGAGCCTGATCTCGGAAATGATATATTTTGATCCGACCGTCTTGTGATGCGCACCTTTTCAGGCGGCAGCCGAATCACCAGTCCGCGTCTTCTCTTGCAAAGGCCAAGTGATACTCTTTCTTCATATGCCATCGCCTCTCCGCCATGTGCATGGTGTACACCACGACTCTGTAATTCGCCTATCGGGCTAAGCCGCCGCGGACGGTAAGCACCGGTTGATGCGCCAGGTAGTAATTTGCTACAGCGCGATGCAGACTTTGCCGAAATGGGCGCCGCTTTCAAGATAGCGGTAGGCCTCGGGCGCTTGTTTGAATGGGAAAGTCCGATCGATCACCGGATGTACGTTGTTGACCTCCATAGCGCGATTCATTGCCGCGAACATGTCGCGCGATCCAACCATAATCCCCTGCAAGCGCGCATTCTTGAACAGCAGCGGCATCGGATCGATCTGACCAGCGCCGGCGAGAATTCCGATCAAACTAACGACGCCGCCTGTTTTCACGGCGTTGATCGAGCGCGGGAGAGTGCCCGCGCCGCCAATTTCGACGATGTGATCGACGCCGAGACCGCCGGTGAGCTCAAGCACGCGTTTATCCCAATCAGGGGTGCTCTTGTAATTGATAACTTCGGTGGCGCTCATCTCCTTAAGGCGTTTCAACTTGGCCTCGCTGCTCGAGGTTGCGATCACGCGTGCGCCGTACATCCGCGCGAACTGAAGCGCGAAGATCGACACGCCGCCAGTGCCCATCACGAGGACGTAATCGCCTGGTTTGATATGGCCCTCGACCACGAGAGCGTTCCACGAGGTCACGGCGGCGCAGGGTAACGAGGCAGCTTCCTCATAGGTCAGGTAATCGGGGATTCGAACCAAACCGCTCTCACGCAGCACCACGTATTCCGCCAGCATCCCATCGATGCCGCCGCCGAGCGCGGTCGAATACATCCCGGCGAAGGGCGGTCCGGATAGCCATCCCTGGGTGAAGATTGCGGCAACGCGATCACCCTTTTTCCAATGAGTTACGCCCGGGCCGATCTCGGCGATGTCCCCCGCACCGTCCGAAACGGGTATGAGCGGCAACTTCATCATTCTGGCGAGACCGCCTTTGATCAGCGCCAGGTCACGATAATTGAGAGAGGTCGCGCGCACGCGGACAAGAACTTCACCGGCGGCGGGCTCAGGCGTCGACCTCTCGGTCAGCTTCAGGCTATCAATGCCTTTTGGTTCGGCTATTTCATAGAGCTTCATCTGTTTCACCTCGCCCTATCTCGTCGAGATGGGATTGTCGGCCGTGCAACAGCTTTGTCACGGCATGGGTAAGGTGACAAGATTTGGCATCTTCGCTGATTGCGCGACAACAACGAGGCGGCCAATGAGAGATGATCAAATGACCACGGCGGCTCGGGATATTCTCCAAAACGTTCGCGCCCTCGAGCCCAGGATTCGCCAGTCAGCGCAGGTGATTGAAGCCGAACGGCGGCTACCACCCGATCTGGCGCGCGAGCTGATGGAGGCGCGGGTGTTCCGGATGGGAGTGCCGCGCGTGTACGGCGGCCCCGAACTCGACCCGATGGGCCAGGTGCGAGTGGTCGAGGAATTGGCGCGGAGTGAAGGCTCGGTCGGTTGGCTTTCCATGATCTCGACCGCCGGGAGCTTTCTTGCGGCGTTTTTTGACCCCGCGGTTGCGCAACGTTTTTTCGGCAGTGCCGACAGCGTGCTCGCGGGAAATCTACGGCCCCCGCAACGAGCCGATTTGGTCGACGGCGGCTATCGGGTAAACGGCAGATTCAGGTTCGGCAGCGGATGCCGCCACGCCAGCATGATGGCCTGTGGCTGCGTGATTTATGACCACGGCGAAGCGCAGTTGAACCGCCGGGGCGAGCCTCGCATGCGCGTGATGCTGGTGCCGGCATCGAACGTCACCATCGTCGATGTGTGGGATACCACCGGCATGCGTGGAACCGGCAGCAACGATTATGTGGCGGAGAATGTCTTCGTGCCTTTCGAAGAAAGCGCGAGCATGGCGGAACCGCCACGTTATAAGGCGCCACTCTACTCGTTTCCGCAGTTGTTCCTGGTCTCGCACGCCGGCGTTCCACTCGGTATCGCGCGCAGCGCACTTGATTTCATGATTGACCTAGGTGTGCGCAAGGAGACGGCGCCGGGCAAATTGATTCGCGACGATACGCAGGCGCAGGAGACAATCGCGTGGGCGGAGGCCCACCTCGGTGCCGCGCGCGCCTTCGTTTACAGCACCGTGCAGGATCTCTGGGCGACTCTATGCGAGGGCGGCAAGCCCAGTGTGCGCCAGCATGCGAATTACCGCTTGATGATCACCTACTCGCATCAGGCGGCAAAGGAATTGATCTCGAAGCTTTACGACTTGGCCTCGACCAGCGCGATTTTTCGCGTCAACCGCCTTGAGCGGGATATGCGCGACATTATGACGGCCTGTCAGCATCGCGTCGTACATCTAAAGATGTACCGTCCCGCCGGCCGCATGCTGCTCGGGCTTAGTCCAGAGGAGCCGTTCTTTTAGCGTGGCGTGTAGTACGTATCCGTTCGCGCATCAGTTGCAACAATTTGCGGTAAAAGCCAATCCGCCACGGCGTGTTCGCTATACCTGTTGAGCAAAGCTACTGAGCCGAGTTGCCGCCGTCGATGGTGAAGACGGAGCCTGTCACCCACGAGGATTCGTCCGAAGCCAGGTAGAGCGCCATCGCCGCGATATCTTCCGGAGTGCCGACCCGGCCAATCGGATGGGTTCGCTCGAAGCTTTGACGCAGACGTTGATTCTCACTGTGCAGCACGTGCGCCATCATAGGAGTGTCGACCGCACCCGGGCAGATCACATTGCAGCGTACCTTGTCTTTTGCGTACGCCATCGCGACTGCTCGCGTGAGCGAAATCACGCCGCCTTTCGCCGCGGTGTAGGCGTGCACGTTGCCGACACCCAGCAATCCCGCGAGAGAAGACGTATTGATGATCGAGCCTCCGCCAGCGGCACTGATTGCCGGCACCGCATACTTGCATCCGAGGAAAACGCCCTTGAGATTGATATCGAGCACCTGGTGCCAGATTTCCTCGTCAAGCGTCACCACCGCCGCGTCTTTGCGATGGAGTACGGCGGCGTTGTTATACATGATGTGCAATGCGCCGAAGTTGCTGGTCGCACATCGCACCGCCGCCTCGACCTGGGTGGCTTTCGAGACGTCGGTGGCGATAAACTCGGCCTGGCCGCCCGCCTCGCGCACCATCCGGACGGTTTCGTTACCACCCTCGACCTTGACGTCCGCGGCGACGATGCGTGCGCCCTCCCTGGCGAACATCAGAGCCGCAGCCCTGCCCTGCCCACCGCCCGCGCCAGTAATCAAAGCCACTTTGCCTGAGAGCCTTTCTGCCATTCGACTTCTCCAATCTACGCTCCGCCAGCCGCGGCGGACTCGCTCGCACCAGACTTGCGAAAATGCGGGATGACGTGCTTTCCGAACAGTTGGATAGCATGCATCGTTTTCTCATGCGGAATCGCCCAGAACTGCATCATCGCGAGGAATTGATCGAGTTGTGCGGCCTTTTGCAGGCGCTCAAGCTGTTTGATCACGGTATCGGGACTGCCGCACAGGCACATGCCATGCTCTATCAACGAATCGATAGTCACTTTGCTCGGGTCCAGCCCTTCGTACTGTTTTGGTAAATCCGGCACAAGAGCGCGGGCGCTCTCCTTTGGATCGATCCCGGTTTTCTTCGCCTCGATCACGGCCGCGTTCACCCGCAAAGTCGTGTTGACGTATGACATGAAAGCGCGCTCGGCCTCATCACGCGCCTGCTTATCCGTATCGGCCACATGAGTCATCGCGAACGCTCCCGCCCGATTGTTGACGAAGGCGCCATAAGGCTTGGCGGATTTGATCGCCTCGCGATAAGCCTGCACGCGGTGTCCTAATTTTTCTGGACTGACCAGAAGGGTGAACGAAAGCAGGCCGAGACCGAGTTTGCCCGCCAACTCGTGCGTATCCTCACCGGTACAGGCGACCCACATCGGTGGATGAGGCTTCTGGATGGGCATCGGGACCACGGTTCGTTCGGGAATATCGAAATACTTCCCCTTGTAGGAAAACGTGCCATCGCGGCTCTTCCAGATCGTGGTGATGATATCGAGGGCTTCTTCCCATCGAGCGCGCGTTTCCTTGTAGGGGATGCCGAAGCCGCCCAGTTCAACCTGAGTGGCGGAACGTCCAGTGCCAACCTCGACGCGGCCGTTGCTGAGAATGTCCAAGGTGGCCACCCGTTCAGCGATACGCACCGGATGATTATAGGGAAAGGGCAACAGCACCACCGCATGGCCGATGCGGATCACGCTGGTGCGCTGCGAAATCGCGCCGTACAACACTTCGGGCGCCGACGAATGAGCGAAACCGACCTGAAAATGATGTTCAACCGTCCAGAAATGAGTAAAGCCAACCTGCTCGGCGGTTTCCACCTGCTTGAGCACATCGTGAAACGCCTGGTACTCGCGCTCGCGATACTTCAGCGGACTATTGACC
>JBOHWM010000305.1:0-6201 GCA_050736555.1 Binataceae bacterium (SeqCode) | reverse complement strand
GTCTTCACCAGCCGCCGCCATTTGGTCAAATTGGGTTGGCCGGTCCAGATATTGAGTTTTTCAACCACGCGATGATCGAATTCCTCTTCATGGAATTTCAGCGGCACTTCATAAATTGTTTCGACGTCGGGTGCGGCGATCACGCAATTTTCCTCAACGTTGCAGAAATGCGCGATTTTGGCCTTGAAGCGTTTCTCCAATGGCCGGTCGCAGCGGCATACGAGAATATCGGGCTGGATGCCGAGGCCGGTCAATTCCTTGACGCTGTGCTGGGTCGGCTTGGTCTTGAGCTCGCCCGCCGCCGGAATGAATGGCACCAGTGTTAAATGGACGTAGAGCACGTTGTCGCGCCCGAGGTCCCAGCGGAATTGACGGATGGCTTCGAGAAACGGCAGGCTCTCGATATCTCCCACTGTGCCGCCGACTTCGACAATACACAGGTCGGCGCCTTCGGCCGCAAGCAGGATGCGGCTCTTAATTTCGTCGGTGATATGCGGGATGACCTGCACGGTCGCGCCGAGATAAGCGCCGCGCCGCTCCTTCTGAATCACCGTGTCGTAGATTTGGCCGGTCGTGCAGTTGTTGCGCCTGCTCATGATGGTCTGCACGAAACGTTCATAATGGCCGAGGTCGAGGTCGGTTTCGGTACCGTCGTCAGTGACGAATACTTCGCCATGCTGAAGCGGGCTCATGGTGCCTGGATCAACGTTGATATAGGGGTCCATCTTGAGCAGCGTGACGTTAAGTCCCCGTGCTTCGAGCAGGGCACCCAGCGACGCCGCCGCCAAGCCCTTGCCCAGCGACGAAACTACGCCGCCGCTCACGAAAATAAACTTGGTTTTACCGCGTTCCATAAAGTCATCCCCCACTTGCTTGCAAGGTTACCGCACGCGCCCGCGCCAGATCCTCCGGCGTGTCAATTTCCAGCGACGGCGCGACGGAGCGGACTACGCGGATACGATAGCCGCGTTCGAGCGCACGCAATTGTTCGAGCCGTTCGATCTGTTCCAGAACGCCGGGAGCGAGCGCGGCAAAATTAAGCAGAAAGTCACGGCGATAACCATAAACGCCAATATGCCGTAAGGCCATCGGCGGAATGCCGCCAACTTCGCGCGGATAGGGAATCGGACTGCGCGAAAAATAAAGTGCGTCACCCCCGGCCCCGCATACCACCTTGACCACGTTGGGGTTGTGCCATTCGTCATTATCCGCAATCGGGGTCGCCAGCGTTGCCATCGCGATAGAGGCGTCTTCAAGCATCGGCGCTACCAGCGCTTCAAGATCGGCGGGCGCGATAAACGGCAAATCTCCCTGAACGTTGACGTAAATATCGGCGGGAAAACGTCCAGCCACTTCGGCGATACGATCAGTGCCACTGGCGTGGCCGGCGCTCGTCATCTCGATGGCACCACCGGCATCCCGCACGACGCTGGCGATTCGCTCGTCGTCAGTGGCGACAATCACTTGGGCGAAGATGCGCGCCAAAGCGGTTTGCCGAAACACCCGCACCACCATCGGCACGCCATCGATTTCGGCCAATGCTTTGCCAGGCAGCCGGGTCGAGCCATAACGTGCCGGAATAACCGCGATCACCGGCACCAGGTATCCGCTCCTGTAGCGAAAGCTCGAACTGAAAGGTGCACAACAATTGTTAACTGTTGCGTCCCGGATGTGTCAAATCAGTTCCGAATGATTGATCCACTACCCCCGGGCGCATTAGCGAAGCGGACGAGTCCGCGAGCTGCGTTAAGGAAACAGTCGCGAACATGCCAACCGTCATCTGCGTACCGAGAGCTTGCAATCATTCGGCGGCGGCACCACCATAATAGCTTGGCGATGATGAATTTTTACACTATGGCCGGCGCGATTGGCGTCGCGCTGGGTATAATCTGGGCGGTTTACCTGGTGATGGCGCGGGCCTACCTGCGCCGCTATCACATCCGGCCGAACGCACTCTTCACCGTTTTTACGGTAGGCTTGGTAATTTTGCTGATGATCGGCGGCTATCGCATGTCAGATTACCTGCTGGCGGTGATCGGCAGGGCCAATCCCAAGGACATCGTGACTTTCCGACGTATCTGGTTGGCCATCTGGGCGGTTTCGATGCTCGCCAGTATTCAGATTTTCATCGATATAAGACGGATGGCGGAGACGCGGCCGTCGACGTCCCGAAACATGCCAAAGCGAGTGACCCCGCCGACACAGAAAGCTGGTGCTTCAACGAAGCTCACCCGCACCAATCGTCAACTGCGCAACAAGCGTGGATAAGTCAGGGTTGGCTCGCGTGCTTGAGCTTGACGCAACTGGCGGATTGATAATCCTGAAAACGCAGCGTTGTCGGCGAAAAATCACAAAATTTCGATGGCACGGAAACGTACCGCCTTGGCGAAGATGATGCTTGCCAGGGCGGTGGGCGCATTGCTCGTGACGATTATGCTGGCGATCACGGTTGCGGCCTGCGGACCTTCCGCGCGTGAGGCTGCACGGGCTCAAGCGCAGGCCGAACAGGCGCGGCAAGAGTCACAACGTGCTCAAATTGCGGCTCAAAATGCGGTGAAAGCCGCACATCAGGCGCAAGTTGCCGCCGATCAGGCACTGCAAGCCGTTCAAGCGGCGACGCGGGAAATCAATCGGGTTTCCGCCCACATCGACCAGATCAACCGCGAAAATGCCGCCGGTGATTGAGCATTGGTGGAGCGAAGCGGGTCGAGTCCGCCAGATGCCCCGGTTTGGGTGGCTTGCCTGAACCATTTAGGTTTGCGATAAGCATGCGCTAGCAGGGTGCTTTGGCGTGGAGTGAGCAAACCAGTTCGCAAGGTGTGTTAAACATTAAGCCAAGGCTGAGGTCGTCATGAAGCTTTACAATATGAACCTGTCCAACTTCGCTACCAAATCGCGCATCGTAATCTATGACAAGAATCTTCCAGTCGAAATCGTGCCGCCGCCCGGGGACAGCTTAAAATCCCCGGAATATCAGAAGATCAATCCATTGGGGAAAACTCCGTGTCTTGATGCCGACGGTGTGATTATTCCGGAATCCGAGATCATCAACGAATATCTCGAGGAAAAGTTTCCGACTCCGCCGCTGCTGCCTAAAACTCCGGAGGGGCGCGCACACGTGCGCCTGTTCACCCGCTTCCATGACCTCTATCTGGAACCGCCGCTGCGAGCGCTGTTCGGCCAACTCAACCCCAAAGGCCGCGATGAAAAAATCGTCAATGAGAAGTTGACCGATTTCCAGAGCCGCCTCGATCAACTCGAGAAAATGCTGGCCGATCCCGGACACTTTGCCGCGGGTCCGGATTTCACCCTCGCCGATTGCGCACTCGCACCGACGATTTTCTTCACGGTCAACCTGCTCCCCGGCTTCGGCGCCAAACCGCCGCTGGAGGGCCGCACTCGTCTCGCGGCATGGTGGAGTAAAGTGCAGGAACGGCCGTCGGTAGGCAAAGCCCTGGCTGAAATGAGCGAGGCACTCAAGGCAATGACCGGCCACTGAGCCCGGTACTGCATAGCCATAGCACAGTGGCTGGACGCGCTCGTGCTTTCCGCAAGGCGGGTCGGCCACCTGCCGAAAGCCCCGTTGGCTTGGCCTAGCGCAGCCGCACGAGGCCGTCGCGCACCGCGCGGCCGCCCTCCTGGCTGAGCGCCTCGAAGAAAATTACCTCACCGTTCGCCGCCCTTTCGCGGGTCAGGATACGCACGATGATTTCTGAAGGCATCAGCACCATCGCGCCGAAGCGTCCGTAAATCTCCGCAACCCGTTCCGGATCGTTGCCAAGTTCCTCTGCGACGATCCGCGAGACGCTCAGCGCCAAGGTCGCGGTGCCATGCAAAATGATTCCTGGCAATCCGGCCCGCGCCGCCACTGCGGCGTCAGTGTGGATTGGATTCCAGATACGCGCGCATTCGGTATAAACGTGGGCGGCCACCGCGGGGATCGGCACCTTGATTTCCGCGCGCGCACGCGTGAACGCCGAAAGAGGGGTGGGTGGCACATGCCCGGCTGGACGATTTGGGCCGATCAGTTCGACCTGGCGATAGATTGTCCCGTTGTAGGTGGTGCAAACCGGGGCGCCCTTGCCATCGACGGTTTCGAACCTGGTGAGTTCGTATACGCCGGGTTTGCGCCGTTCGATACCGGCGATGGTGGTGGTTGTGAGCAGGCGCTCGGGTGGCCGCACCAGCCGATGAATCACCGTATGCTGGGTTGCATGCACACCGCGTGCGGCCTCTTCCGCGCTCAGCGATGCGCGATGTTTCGCGCGCAAGGAAGTGGCGGCCGGCCATTCGAAACACACCGGGAACATCGGATGGGCGACAATTCCCGCCGTGCGGCGGGTATCAAGATAACAAGGCAGGGCGTCACCCAAACCGGCCGCGTACGCCATCGACCAGCGCTCGTCCACTTCAGCCGCGATCGCGCCGGTCGTGCTTTCCACCAAAGATGAATCAACTGGCATAGCCCATTCTTAGCGCATCAGGCGAAACGAAGGGAAGCCGAGCAAACGAGTCCGCGAGGTCCGTCAAATTCAGTCACGCGGATGAGTTGGCGATCTGCGTTGGAAATCGAGGCGCGCCGTCCGTAAAGACCCGCCCGGCATACGCCGAGCGGGTACAAGCTGACTGTCAGAGGGCGAGCGCTTAGAGGGTCCGCAGGAAATTGACCAGGTCCTGCTGATCCTGGCTCGAAAGCCCGAGGTCGAAGCGTTGATCGTAATAGTTGACCACGTCCTGAAGCGTGGGCGCTTCGCCAGCCTGAAAATAAGGAGCACGTGCCGCGAGCCCGCGCAGACTGGGCACCTTTATCTTGGCGATATCGGCGCATTGGCCGGTGATTAGCGCGCGTCCCGGGTCGGTGGTCTGGAAAGTCTGGCCGCTAAGCGGTCCGGCGATACACTTCAAGGTGAAGAGTGGCAAATCCGAGGGGCGCTGGATAATCGGTCCGTCGGTCACACCGCTATCCATAAACAGGCTCACCGAATGGATACCCATCGCGGGCGTGTCGTGGCAGGTGCTGCAGGTGCCGGCGATGGTGGCATTGCCAACGAGGTTGTTCAAACCGGCGACTCCGCTGATGTCGAAGACCCGCCTGTTGAAGATTTTTTCACCGCGAGCGATCGATTCGCGCGCCTGTTTTGCCGCGCATGTGCCACTCAGTTGTTGCCATCCCACATACATCGTGAACGCCTCCGGATGGAACGGCGCGCCGGTGGGATTGTTGCCAAAAGGATCATTCATGCCCAGGTAAAACTGCTTCGCGGCCATCGCAAACGCGCCGCCATCCGCTCCATTTTGATCCAGCGCGCCCGCCGTATTGTCCCACGCCTGCGCGGTATCGATCTCGGATTCGAATGCGACTGCCTGATTCATCTGGCCAGCGCCGGGGATCGATGACCGCTGCTCGTGGATCATCACGGCGTCGCGCGCCTGGCTAAGTAGCGATGGTTCGCGCCCGTCGTCGAGCACCGCGCTATTGAAACGCAGTCCGGTAGACGGCAGGGGACGGCGATAAACCGAGACAATCCCGGTGGTGGGACTGGTCAGTCCGGTGGACGGCTTGGTGTTGCAATTGTACGGATCGTCAACCGCCACGATCTCGAACTGAGTATTCGCCGGCATCGGCAGGAACACCCGGATCAATCCCTTGTTGAGCACCAGCGAAAAGGCCTGCTTCATCGCCTCCGGAGTCGAAACGTCATCGTCGGGACAGGTGGCGCCGTCGATCATGCGAAAAATGGGATCGGTGCCGTTGCTGGCGTTATAACGTGCCTGCACGTCGGTCGGAGTGACACTCCACCCGTCTTTCAACTGATGACACGTAAAGCAGGTCCGTTGGTTGGTCCCCAGCGCCTCGAAGAATGAGTTGCTCGACGTGCTGATGACTCCATCGGGGGAGTAAGTGGCGAGGCGCCCGGTGCCATCCGGCGTGACCGTATACTTGCCGATTGTCGCCGGCGTAATCTGAGCCTCCTGGGCCTTGTTCCTTTTCGTATTTTTCTTAGCCGTAGTGGCGCTCCGCGCCTGGTTCGAGACCGCTTGATGCGCCGGGAACTTCGCCTCCTGCACGAGCACTCCAGGCATCCATGCGGGCAACTGCACCTGATTCCGCGCGAGCGCCGGATGGCAATACATGACGGGGATTATCGCAGCGATCGCTATCGCAACCGCAAAGGGGAAAACCGGTCTTCTCGTTATCAT
>JBOHWM010000304.1:0-3783 GCA_050736555.1 Binataceae bacterium (SeqCode) | reverse complement strand
TCGTTGCTCACGGAGGGCCTTGCACGCTGAAACATGATGAAGACGCCGGGCCGCGGAAGGTTCAGTGTCGCCTTGATTTTAGGCACCACCGTCCTGATGCCCCGCCGCGGTTGATGGGATTTCCGCCGGTCAATGAGCGGTACGTGCCTCCATCTGTCGGCGGCGATGCGCAAATGTGCGGTGCGGGGTGCATTTCACCGAAAGGCAACCAAGCGCGCGGCGCCGCGCGTGTCAGATGCGCGTCAGATGAAAGCCTGGATCGGTCAACTAGCCGTTGGCAGTCGGACCGCAAAGAAGGGAATTTACTAACGAATCATTAAGATTTTTCGGTTGGTCGGGGCGGCCGGATTTGAACCGGCGACCACACGCACCCCAAGCGTGTGCGCTACCAGGCTGCGCCACGCCCCGACCGTTGACGGACTCCGCACACCAGGCGAAGCACGGTCAATCTAACCAAACTCCGGCGATGAACTCCACCAGCGCCGAGCCAGCACTCCGTCCGGTCAAGCTCTTTTCTTCACCGCCACCCGCGGACGCCATTGCCAATAGGAGCGCAAATCAACCGCGAAGGTCCACGCGTTGCGCGGCTGGTTCACCAGGTGGACCAGTTCATTGCAGATGGCCTCGGTGGAGACGAAATGGTCCGGTTCCTCGTCAGCCGCCGCTTCGGTCACGCGCGGCAATCCGACCGCGCCGTCCACGTCAAGCGCCACGGCATGGACGCCGCGATGCATGAACTCATAGGCGACCGATTCCGCGATTGCGCGTTGCGCGACTTTGGAGGCGTTGTAGGCGGAATATTGAGCGGGCCCGCCGCGGGTTTCCGATCCCAGCACGAAAATAATCGTGCCGCCATCGCGCGCGGCCATTTTGCCCACCACCGCCTGCGTGCAAAAGAACGGACCGTAGCAATTGACTTTCATTTGAAAATCGAAATCTTCTTCGGCGATCTCAGCGAAGGGCTTGCGCAAGTAGGCGCCGGCGTTATTGACCAGCAGGGTGACTGGTCCCAACTCGCGCTCGACGGCCTCAACCGCGGCCAGGACCTGCTCGCGTTTTGACACGTCGGTCGGTGTGACCAAAGCCTTGCCGCCGGCCTGACGGATCAATTCGGCGGTCTCTTCCAGTTGCGACTTGGTGCGCGCGATGAGTCCGCAGGCGAAGCCCTCGCGCGCCATCCGTTGGGCGATATCGCGGCCGATGCCACGGCCGGCGCCCGTGATCAATGCGACTTTCGGTTCTGACATGACGCGATTTTAGCTGGCGCCCATTACGATGCAAAACTGGCGCGGCACGACCCGGCGCGATCACCTCCTGGATATTCGCGTAGCATTTTTATAATAGCCGTTCACCCGCGAATTAGACTCTTTGACCCACTCGCCGCTGATGCTAGGGTCAGCCTTATGGCCAAGCCGCGAAAACGTAAACTGGCGTACGTCACCAGTCCAGCGTCATTGATGCTGGCGGTGGCGATTGCGTGCGCGATTCTGGCGACGCGCCTGGCGTTGGCTGGTTCAGATCAGAAATCGACGCCGCCGTCCAGCGCCGAAGACCCGGTGGACCTCGATACTGCCAGCAACAAAGTGCTTGAACTGCCGCGCGTATATCAAGGCGCTACCGACGTTGACGGCAGTCCCGCCACTGCTGATTCGTCAAACGACAACGCCCAACAAGATGACGGCACCGGCAATAACTCCAATTCGGCTTTGCAAAACGCCGCGGCCAATCCCGACAAAAATGCCGCCGACGGATCGGGCAGCGAGAACTCGCCGAGCACAGGCGTGCCCGCCGGCAACGCGGTGGCGAACAACTCAGTTAGCGGCAATTCACTTGGCAATAGCAACAACAGAAATACGGAGAGCGACGCCGATGCGGCGTCACCACTCGCGCCCGTTGGCAACGTCAATCAGTATCAACAACAGGCCGATGCCGGACCAGCGGTGGTGTACGTGCCGGTGCCAGTTGGCGTCGGTCCAATTTATCCGCGGCTACCGTATCCGCGGCCGTTTTATCCGCCGCCAGTCTACCGCGCACCGGTCTTTGGACCAGGGATTGCCAACCCAATGCCGGTGGTGCCGGGGTATCATGGTTTTGGCGGCATGACCTCGGTGATGCCGGCCGGACCGATGACTTCGACCATGCCGGCGCCGATGATAATGCGCGGCGGTTTCGGAGCGGGCCGCATGTTTCGGCGCTGAGCTCAACGTTGATTGCGTCTGGCCAAGGACCGGTGGTTATCAATACATCTAGCGCTTTGAATTGCGGAGTGACGTTTGAGACCAACTGAGCCGGTTCCATGCTGATCGCCATCGACGTCGGCAATAGTCAAATCGTTATCGGCATTTACGACGGCGAACGCCTGGCCTATCACTGGCGTATTTCGACCGATGCGGAACGTACCACGGATGAATACGGGGTAATGCTTCGCGCGTTGTTACAAGACGCCGGATTGCCCGCATCGCTCAAGCCCGAGGGGGTTGCCATCGCCTGCGTTGTTCCGCCGCTCAACCAGGCCATGGAGACGCTGGCGCAGCGCTATTTCCATTGCGAGCCCTTGATGGTCGGTCCGGGGATCAAGACGGGGATGCCGATTCTCTACGAAAATCCCAAAGAGGTGGGCGCCGATCGGATCGTCAATGCGGTTGCCGCATATGATCGCTACGGGACCGCTTGCGTCGTGGTTGATTTTGGCACGGCGACCACCTTCGACTATGTTACCGGGCGCGGCGAATATGTTGGCGGCGTGATCGCGCCAGGCCTCGGCATTTCGATGAATGCGCTGGTCGAGCATGCCGCGAAACTTTACCGGGTGGAGTTGGTGCGGCCGCGCGACGTGGTGGGGCGGACGACCGTAGGCGCGATCCAATCCGGGCTGGTCTTCGGATACACCGCGCTGGTCGATGGGCTGGTGGAACGCATAACGCGCGAGCGCGGCGAAAAAGCGCGCGTAATCGCGACCGGTGGGATGGCCGATTTGATTGCGCCGGAATCCGATACGATAGAAGAGGTCGACGAATTCCTGACGCTCAAAGGGCTGCGGCTTATTTTCGAACGCAATCGGCGGCCATAACTTGACACGAACTTATAGATTGCGCGTTCAGGCGTTGGAACAAACGGCGGTACCCGCGAGAGGAGATTGAAATGGACAAACCCCGACGGGTTGTCACTGATTCAATGTTCGGCCTCAAGCTGCCCGACTACGCACGCCTGTCGCCGCGGGTCGCGACCGTGCTGGGACATAACCCGGGTCCGTTTACCGGTCCAGGCACGAACACCTACATTGTTGGCACGGGACCGCGTCCGTTGCTGCTCGATACCGGAATTGGTGTGCCGAAATGGGCCGATTTGCTGCCGCAAGGTTTGATCGAATTGAGTCATACCGACGAACTGGAAAAAATCGTGATAACCCATGCCCATCAGGACCATATCGGCGGAGTGAAGGACGCACGACGCCTGTTCGGCGCGCTGCCGGTTCTCAAGAAACCATGGCCAGAGCATGATGGCGCCGCCGGCGTAGCTATCGATGAAATCGACGACGGCGCGGTCGTCACGACTGAAGGCGCAACTTTGCAGGCGGTTTTCACGCCCGGTCACGCGCCGGATCATCTGTGTTATTATTTGACCGAAGAGAAGGCATTATTCACTGGCGATGTGATTCTCGGCGCGGGAACCACGGTGATTCCTGACGGCACCGGTGACCTTCGCCAATACATGAACTCGCTACATCGCCTGCTGGAACTTGATGTTGAGAAGATTTACCCCGCTCACGGTCCGGTAATACCC
>JBOHWM010000303.1:0-3583 GCA_050736555.1 Binataceae bacterium (SeqCode) | reverse complement strand
AACCCCATCGAGGATCGCCTCGATCTTTGTGCCGTGGAAATTGCGCGTGACATTGTCGCTGCATTCCGCATCGTTCTGAACGTTTTCGATCCCCATAATCTTGCAGAAGCGCGGCCAGCGCTGATCGTCCACGCCCGCGATGCAGATGAAGCTGTCCCTGGTGCGAAACGCGCCCCATACGCCGTGCAAAAACGGATGGCCGCGGCCGGCACGTCCCGGTTCCTCACCCGTCATCGAGCAGTAGTTGAGCTCGAAACCCTGCGCCGCGATCATAGTGCCGTAGATGGACGCGTCGACGCGCTGGCCCTGACCGCCGCGCTCGCGCGCGTAGAGCGCGGCCAGTACACCTGCCGCTAATGTGAGAGCGCCGGCCTGATCGGCAATCGCGGCGCCCGCGGCTAACGGCGGATCGTTCGGCATCCCGGTCTTCGACATCAGGCCGCTTGCGGCCTGTGCCAGCGTGTCGCGGCTCGGACGCGTTGTCCACGGCCCTTTGGGTCCCCATGAACTGGCCTGTGCGTAGATGAGGCGCGGATTGATTTCGTGCAATACCTCATAGCCCAGGCCCAGCCGGTCGAGCACGCCGGGGCGATAATTGGTCAGCAGCACGTCATAGCTCCTGGCCATGCGGCGCACGACCTCGACAGCTTGCGGCTTCTTCAAATCGGCGGTGACGCTCCGTTTACCACGGTTCATCGCGATGAAGTAATGAGATAGCTGAGCGTTCTTGACATTGGCCCCACCGATTAGCTGCGCGATTAGCCAGCGGCTTAGATCGCCGGTTTCACGATTCTCAACTTTGGTGATTTCGGCGCCGAGATCGGACAGAAAAAGCGAGGCGAAAGGCCCCTGAATCTCCTGCGCAATTTCTATAACTTTGATACCCGCAAGCGGTTTCGACATTACCGTCCTCCTAAGCCGTCCCCAGAGTTGTCCTGGCGCCGGCGCGCGCATTATCACGCGGATATTTCATTATCTCAAGCGCGGGTGCGGATTTCACGCCCGCACGAATCGCCTCATCGCGACGCTTAACCACACCAGCGCGGATGGTTAAGCTTTAGGCCGCATGGAGCGGAGCATCTACGAGTTCCCACGCATCTTCCGCCGCGTCCATATGGAACGCCCTGGCGAAATCGAAAACGAGGTGCGATTCATCAAGGCCGTCTGGCAGCGCCATCGACAGAGTCCCGTGCGGCGCGCACTGGACATCGCATGCGGGGATTCTCCCCACGGGCGGATACTGGCACGGGAAGGAATCACGATGGTCGGCGTCGACCGCTCACCAACGATGATTGCCGCGGGACGCGCTCAGGCCGCGGACGCGCCGATTCGCTTTTATCGGCGCAATATCGAAAAGTTTCGCCTGCCCGAAACTCCTTTTGATAGCGCATTTTTCATGTCCGAGACCTTTCCGATCATGACCGGCAATGCGGAACTGGCCTCACATCTCAAATCGGTCGGAACCCTGCTCAAGCGTGGCGGGATTTATTGCATCGACATCGATCGCCATGACGGCGTAAAAGTCGTGCGCCGGCGCGAGTTGTGGCGCGAACGGAAGGTCACCGTCGATTCTATCAGGGTTGATATACGCGAATTTCATCGGCCGATGGCCTGGCACGCCGCCATTCAATCCATCTACGAACTGGAGTGCACGATTCATTTTCCCGGGCGCGTCGTGATCACGCGCGATATCGTGCCGGTGCGTTATACTTTGCCACCGTTAATTGAATTGGCGGCGCGCGCCTCCGGCATGTTCGCGATGGCCGCGGCCTATGCGGATTTGTCGTTCACCGTACCGATGGAGAAATGCTTCGGGCGTTGGCTAGCGGTATTGCGGCGTGTTTGAAGCAAGACTATTCGTCCTAATAACGCAGCTCGCGGACTCCTGAGTCTAAACGCGACTCGCAGACTCGTTCGCTCGGCTCCGCTTTGCGTCGCCTAGTGTGCTCGTCCCGCGCCGCTTCACTAGCCGGCTCGCTCCGCCACGCAGCGCGCTTCCACTAATGTGCAATATTCAAAGATGCGCGAGATGGGCGGTGAGGTCGAGTGTGGCGCTCCAATGTGGCAAACCTTGGCTACGCTGAAGAATCTGAATCGAGGCCAACTCGATGTGCGGCTCAACCCCGGCCAAGCGGCGCATAATCGTGCGGATAACGCCGCGATGTGCCACCACCAGCACCGCCACGCGAAGGTCACGAACGTCCGTGCAACGCCGAGGCCCCGCAGGCGCAGAGGCTTCGTCCAACGACGCGAGCATCGTCGTGACGCCGCGTTCAACCCGCGCGGTGAAGGCGCGGCGGCTTTCACCTCCGGGATAAGCGTAGTCAGCCGCCAGGCGATCGCGGTTCCAGAGCGCGAATTCCGCGGGATGGCATAGCTGAATCTCCTCGGCGGTCAGCCCCTCAAAAATACCGAAATCCACTTCGGCAAAATCGTCAATCTCGATAAGAGCCGTCCGCTCGCCGGCGATAATCCGGGCGCTTTCGATCGCGCGTTTGAGCGGACTGGTAAACACCGGGGCGAAATGGCGTAGGCCTGCCGCTTCGAGCCATTGCGCGGCGGCGCGAATCTGTGCACTGCCCAATTCGCTGAGCACGACGTCGGTTCGGCCATGATAACGCACGCTGGAATTGCCCACCGTCTCGCCATGGCGCACCAGCACGAGCTGTTCGATCTTCCCGCTGCGACCTGGCAATAAGCTTCCGTAGCCGCTCATGGCGTATCGTCAAGCGGATTCATCACCAGTCCGGTGAGCAATTTGGGATAAAAATAAGTTGACTTTTCAGGCATCACGGCGCCGCTGGCGCTGACCCGCTCAACGTCTTCCACCGTCGGCGGATTCATCAGGAAGGCGCCGTCCGCATCTCCCGTGGCCACGCTGTCGAGCGCGCGCTGAGCGTCCACGGTATATTCGATATTTCCGCCTTTGCGGATTTCATCCGGCGTCAGCGCGAACATGCGATCAAATATCATGGCGTGAAGGACCGAAACGTCGAGCTCACGTACTTCTCGCGGAGCCGAGGGCAAGGCGGCCGCCATCGCCTGTTGGTTCTTCAACCTTAGGATGCGGAATACAGGATCATCGCGCAGCGCGACACCCAGATGACCTCGTCCGCGGCTTATCAGCGCGTTTTGCATCACCTCGGCCGTGTCGAACTCCTCGGCCTCGAAGCTGTCGCGCACACCACGAGTGAAGGCGCCGAGCGCGTCCACTGTCACGCCCCGCAAGACGCGATGAGTGGGTAGAATCACGAGGCCGGGATCGTCGAAAGCGACCAGGGTCATCATCACGTAATCGTAACCGCTTAACTCATCCGGATTGTCGACGGAGCGCCGGCGCCGGCGGTATTCAAGCGCGGTTTCGTAGCGATGGTGGCCGTCGGCGATCAGAATGCGCGCGTCTTCCAGCGCGCGCCGCATCTCTTGCATTTCCGCGGATGCGTCGATAGGGCGGAGTTGATTCGCGATCCCAAGGTCATCGCGTACTTCCAGCAAGGGCGCACGCTTGCGAACTTCGGCCAGCAGGATTTCGAGCGCTCGATTGCCCGACGGGTAAAGACCGAAAATCGGACTGATATTGACC
>JBOHWM010000302.1:0-1790 GCA_050736555.1 Binataceae bacterium (SeqCode) | reverse complement strand
TCGTGGTGGTGGGCGAATGTGCGGAGTTGCGATCCACCCTCGCGTGGTTCGAGCACAAGCCCCTCTTTGGAAGGCGCATCGTGATCACGCGTGCGGCGGGAAACGCAAGCGCGCTGGCCGATCGCTTGCGCGCGCTTGGTGCCGAGGCGGTTGAATTCCCGACGATCGAGAGCGGACCGCCAGACGCTTACGATAAACTGGACGACGCGCTCGGACGGGTCTCATCCTTTGATTGGATCATCTTTACCAGCGCGACCGGCGTCGAATATTTCGTCGCGCGCATCCGCATGCTTGAACGCGATATCCGCGAACTGGCGGATGCGGCGATAGCGGCGATTGGACCCGCGACCGCGGCACGCATCAGAAGTCACGGCCTCAAGGTCGCCGCGATACCGCGCGAGTTTCGTGCCGAGGCGATCATCGACGCAATCGGCGAAGGGAATATCGTTGGCGCGCGCATCCTGATCCCGCGCGCGCAAGTGGCGCGGGAAATCCTGCCCTCGCAACTGGTTGCAAAAGGCGCAAGCGAGGTGGTCGTGGCACCCGCCTATAAAACCGTTATGCCGGCCAGTCCGAACCTGCCGCATATCCGTGCCCTGGTCGCATCGGGCGGTATTGATATGGTCACCTTCACCAGCTCGAGCACGGCCAGCAACTTTCATCAGATGGTTGGCGGCACCGGGTTGAAAGCGGCGGCAATTGGACCGATAACCGCGGCGAGCGCGCAAAGGCTCGGATACAACGTTGTTGCCTGCCCGACGGATTACACGGTCGACGGCCTGATCGAAGCAATCGTCGGATATTTCTCTTCGTAGGTCGTTGCGGCTGCGCCCGCGCCCGAGTCAGGAATTCGAGAGATCAATGCACGACACCTCAATGCGCGGATGGACGGCCGGTAGCGGGTTTTCGGAGAATAATAAACCAGGGAATCAAGCACAGCATCAAGAAAGCGATAAGGCGGTACAGGTCGTTATACGCCATCAACGTAGCCTCTTTGCGCATAATCGAATAAACGATCGCAAGCCCGAGCTTGTTGCCATGCGTCAGTGCCGGGGGCAGGTTGAAATGCGGGGCGCCAGGAACGAGGGGTTGCCGCTGACTGAACCTCCAGGCGGTGAACAGGGACAAATCCTTGGCCAGATGGCTTTGATGGATTTGCGAACCCCGCGCGATGAGATTGCTGACCAGCGAGATGCCAATCGCCGCGCCGATTGCGCGCATCATGTTGTACAGGCTGGAGCCATACCCCATCCGCTCCTTGGGTATCTCAGTCAGAGCCGCCGCGGACAGCAGCGGAAAAGCCAGCGAGACCAGGCCGAACAACAGGATTGGCCAGAAGATCACATCCGTGCTGACCTGCAAATTCCAGTGTGACATCTGCCAGGCGGCCCACGCGCCGACCACAAATCCCACCGGCATCAGGAAACGCGTATCGAAGCCGCGACGCGAAAGGAAGCCGACCACGAGCATCGCGATTCCCGCGCCGACGCCGCGCGGCAATACGGCCAGCCCCGCCCTCCAGGCGGTATAGCCGAGCAAATCCTGCAGGAACAGCGGGTTCAACAGGTTGATGGCGTAGAGTCCCAGCACCATCACCATGATCATCAGGACCGAGGCGGTAAACGCCCGATACTTGAACATCCTGAAATCGACGATCGGTTCGGAAAAATGCAGTTCGTGCAAAACCAGCAGGATGGCGGAGGCGACCGAAATCAACGTGAAATAGCGGACCCATGGCGCTGAAAACCAACCCGACCGCTGCCCACGGTCGAGCACAATCTGCATGAGGC
>JBOHWM010000301.1:0-4583 GCA_050736555.1 Binataceae bacterium (SeqCode) | reverse complement strand
GTAATCGTCTATGTGGCACCGTCGGGAGCCACCGCCGCATCGGCCGGCACCTTCGTCACCGAAGCGGCCAATATCGCCGCGATGGCACCGGGAACGACGATCGGCGCGGCGCATCCGGTGGGATCAGGAGGCGCCGCGATAAAAGGGCCTGAAGGCAAAAAAATCGAAAACTTCGCGGCTTCGTTTATCCGCTCGATTGCCCATCAGCGGGGCCGCAACGAGCAATGGGTGGAGCAGGCGGTGCGTCAAAGCGCCGCGATCACTGAAACTGAAGCTCTGAAGCTGCACGTGATCGATATTATCGCGCCAAACCTGCGCACGCTCCTGCGCCAGGCCTCGGGACGAGTCGTTACAGTCGCGGACGGGCGTCGTATCAGATTGGAGTTGGGCGACGCCCGCGTCCGCCACATCCGTATGTCGTTGGGTGCTCGCGTCCTGAATCAGCTCGCGGATCCGAACCTGATGTACCTGCTGTTTCTGGCGGGTATCGCGGGCATTTATTTCGAATTCGCCCATCCGGGAGTGTTTCTACCCGGCGTTGCGGGCGCCATCTGCTTGTTGCTGGCACTCACGTCGTTCCAAGTGCTGCCAATCAATTTGTCGGGACTGCTGCTGGTGCTGTTGGGTATCGCGATGCTGATCGCCGAGCTGTTCGTCACCAGTTATGGCATTTTGGCCTTGGGCGGGCTCGCTTCTTTCGTGTTAGGATCATTTCTTCTGATCGACACAGCGGGAACCAATCTCCAAATCAGCCGCGCGATTATCGCCGGCTCGGCAATCGGAATGGCCGTGCTGATTCTGGGTCTCGGCTATCTCGCATTTGAACGCCGCGGGCACCCCACCACCGGCTCCGAAGGACTAATCGGGAAAATCGGCGAGGTCCGCGAGCCGATCGCGCCAGGAGCGCCCGGGCGTGTCTTTGTGCATGGCGAGAACTGGCGTGCGGTCAGCGGCGAGACGCTTGATCCCGGGACTCGCGCGCGGGTAATCGCAGTCAAGGGCTTGCAAGTCGAGGTACGCCGGGAGTCCGCGCCTTAGCGGTCGCGGCGATTCGCGGTCATCGGGGAGGGAACACGTATGGCAATCGGAATCGGAGTGGCAATTTTCATTGTGTTGGTTGTGATTCTGAGCGGGATCAAAATTTTATACGAATATGAGCGTTCGGTCGTTTTCAGGCTCGGGCGGCTGACTCCTTATCGCGGTCCCGGCGTGATTTTCATCATTCCGGTGATCGAGCGGCAGGTGCGGATCGATTTGCGCACGATTACGCTCGATATCCCGCCCCAGGACGCCATCACGCGGGACAACGTCAGCGTCAAAATCAGCGCGGTACTTTATTTTCGCGTTATCGATCCGTCGCGCGCGGTAACGGAGGTACGCGACTATTTGTTCGCGACCCTGCAAGTGGCGCAGACTACGCTGCGCTCGGTCGGCGGCCAGACTGACCTCGACGACCTGCTCAGCCAGCGTGAACAGGTCAACGGCAATATCCAGGAAATCATCGATGCGCAAACCGAACCATGGGGTATCAAGGTCACCCTCGTGGAATTGCGCAATATCGACCTGCCACAGGATATGCAACGTGCGATCGCGGTACAGGCCGAAGCGGAGCGCGACCGGCGCGCCAAGGTGATCGCGGCGGAGGGCGAATTTCAAGCGGCGCGGAAGTTGGCCGATGCCGCCGAGATCATGGGGCACAGCCCGATCACGCTGCAGCTACGCTATCTGCAGACGCTTGCCCAAATTGCGACGGAACGCAATTCCACCACAGTCTTTCCGCTGCCGATTGATCTGATCGAGCCGTTCATGCGGGTGCGCCAGATGCTCACCTCGCCGGCGGCACCTGCCGTCAACACGCCAGAGAGTTCAAACGAAACTTCGGCCAAGCCGCCTTCCGGCACGAACACGACCGAATTGAAGCCAGAATGATTTGCGGCGATTAAGCAGCGACCACGCGTACGCGAACGGCCGGCGTCATTCCGTATTCGAACCAGAGTTGTGGCGGCTGTTGCTCGCGTTGGGCTTGGAGTTATTGGACGAACTGGACGACGAGAGTTGGCTGTGTTCGTGCGTATAGCCACTATAAGCCGCACTCGGAATCGCCAGCATCAGGCAACCGCTGGACCATGCCGAGAACGCCGCCAATATCAGCGCGAGCGCCGGAAGCAGAAGAAAAATCCGCACTCGCGTGCTGCTGCGAATCATGATCAGCAAGCCTTCCGGCGCAAGCTCTCGCGCGTTTAATTCGCCAACCAATGCCATACGCCGCCTACCGCCCACGCGAACGGATTTTACCGCGTTGAAATCAATTATCTCGCCCATCACAGACCATCTGAACTTTGTGTTACCAACCGGAGCAAACCGGATTTCCGGCTCGATTCCCATTAATCTTATTTATGAAAGGGCCATGCCAGCAAAGACCGACTGCTCTCTGCCGCCGTGGAAGGGTTTCAATCCATCGTTAGTCCCGAGTGTCATCGCGCCGATTGAGCCCGAGCCGCTGTTCGAGTGCGCGCAAGCGCCGCGCCAATTCTGGCAAGCGCGGCTCTGCCGCGACCATTCGGCGAAAAGTGCGCATCTCGATAGCCGGCGTGCCACCCACCAGGGCGTCTGACGCGAGGTCATTGTGAACGCCGGCCTGCGCGATCACGCGCACGCGGTCACCAATCTCAACATGGTCAGCGAAGCCCGATTGCCCGCCGAACTGGCACCAATTGCCGACCTTCACTGATCCAGCGAGTCCCGACTGCGCGGCCATCCGCGAGTATTCGCCAACCTCACAGTTGTGTCCGACCTGGATCAGATTGTCGAGTTTCACGCCACGTCGGACCATGGTCGCACCCATCGTAGCACGGTCGACGGTGGTATTGGCCCCGATTTCGACATCGTCTTCAATTGTTACGCTGCCGACCTGCGGCACTTTGACCAAATCCCCTTCATGCTCGACGAAGCCATACCCATCCGCGCCTATAACGGCGCCGTTGAGAATTGTGACGCGGCTTCCGATAGTCACCTGCTCGCGGATTGAAACATGACTGTGACAGACGAAATCGTCGCCGATGCTGACGCCAGGATAAATCGTGACGTGCGGATGAATGATGGCGGATCGGCCGATTCTGACCCCCGCGCCGATCACGCAATAAGCTCCGACGCTCGCTTGTTCACCGATTACGGCGTCAGGCGCAATCACCGCCGTCGGATGAATCCCCACAGGGGGCCGATACGGTGGAAAGAACAGCGCCAGCACTCGCGCGAAATCGAAGGCGGGATTAGCGCTTATTAAAGTCGCGCACGGGGCGGCGGCGGCCAATTCACGCGACACGATTGCGGCAGTGGCATGGCTGGCGCGCAACGCAGCCGTGTACTTCGCCCCAGTTGCGAAGGTGATAGCGCCGGGACCGGCGGCTTCAATCGGCGCAGGCACCGCGACTTCAAGCGCACCATCGCCGTTGAGTTCGAGCCCGAGGTTACGCGCTATATCGCCCAGCTTCATTCATTTTCTCCGCGATTCCAAATTGAATTGGCACTTAAGATTTATGGTGCGACCATGGGTATGCTCAGTCGTGCAAGCGGCTCAACCACCTCCTCCGGTGTAATTTGGCGAAGGCAGCGATAATGGTCAAAGCGACAGGTACGCTCAAGACAAGGGCTGCATGCGAGGGGACGATAGATGACGTGGGCGTGTGGACCGCGTGGCCCGGTCCGCCGCGGATTGGTTGAGCCGAAAATGCCGACAGTTGGTATGCCAAGCGCAGCGGCAAGATGCATTGCGCCGGAATCATTACCAGCAAAACCGTCACATTGCGCCAGTAAAGCGATAAGCTCACCAACCGTCGTCGTACCTGCCGCATTCAGAGGCTTGTTCCGGGCCAAGCTGGCCACACGCTCGCATATGGTACGTTCGGAAGCCGCGCCAATCAGGACACACTCGGTTTGATAGCGCTCCGTAAGCAGATCAATCAGGGTAGCATAGCTCTCCAGTGGCCATTGCTTGGCAGGCCCATAGGCCGCGCCCGGCGCTAGCGCAATCAAGCGCCGTTCGGGACATCGTCGGGTTTGCTTTAGCCATTGACTCATACGGTCACGATTTTGCGCTCCAACTTCAAGTGGTAATTCACATTCATCGGTCTTTTCGATTTGGAGCGCGGTGCGGACCAGATTAAGCCAGTAAAGCGACTGATGCCCGAGGGAGACATCGGACGACGCAGCGATGCGATCGGTCAGCAGCATCCCGCGATGATCGGTAGCGTAACCGACGCGACGCGGGACGCGCGCCAGCGTGACCCATAAGCCTGCGGAAAAACTGTTCGGAAACACCACCGCCACGTCATAGGCGCTCGCACGAATCGTACGTATCACTTGAAGTTTATCTTGGATCGCGCGCACGCCCGGCCTGATTCGATACGGTATGACCTCGTTGATCCAGCTCATGGCGTCGAAGAAACTGGCCAATTCGTTTTTGACCAGCACCGCAAGCCATATGGACGGAAGCGCCGCACGGACGGCCCGCAAAGCTGGCAAGCTCATCACCAGATCACCTAGCCAATTCACTTCTTTGACCAGGATTCGGCGGGGTCGTGCGT
>JBOHWM010000300.1:0-16643 GCA_050736555.1 Binataceae bacterium (SeqCode) | reverse complement strand
AGCTTAAACAGCTTAATCAACCGGTCGGCACCGAAGAGGACCCGCTTACGATGGTGTTGGCGGAGAGCGGTTTTAACGCTAACCAGTCCGCGCAAGATCAGGTCGCGGTACATGAAAGCCTGGCCAGTTTGACCGCTAAGGATCCAAATTCGGCTTACGGCTCCGATGGGCTGCCGCTGCTAAACGCGAAGCCGGCACAGCAAATCGTGCAAAAGAATCCGGGACGGGCAAAACTGCAAACTATCCGCCTGTCGTCCTCCAACCCGCCGCTGTCGGTGATTTTCGATCTGACCGGACCCGTCAGCTATGAGCAAAAGTTGCAAAGCGGCGACGGCTATTCGACTCTGACACTATTCCTGAAGGGCGTTACACCCGATTCCAGCATACGGCGTCACCTGGTCTTCGATCGTTCGATTTTCCGCGATTGCGATGTGGAACAAGAGCCCGGTGGTACCAAGGTGACAGTCAATACGACGCCGGTCGTGCGTTTCGCGGTCGTCCCGCTCGAAGCGCCGGCACGCCTGCTGGTTACCTTCACCCCGCGCGGCGGCGCGGGCCAGACCGCCAACAACGACGCCGCTGGGATGTAACCCTTCAGCTTCCCCTGGCGTCGTTTCGCCTAATGCGCTCCGCTCCACTGTTTACTCGAATACGTCTTCCATGCGTAGCCCGAGAAACGTCAGCACTACATCGGCATAGAGCCGCAGGCCCCATAAGAACCCCTCTATCGGCATACGCTCGTCGTTACCATGATAGAGTGAGCCGAACGGCATTCCCGATTCCAGCCTGACCGGTGCAAAGCCATAGCAGGTCGCACCTAATTGCGCGTAAAACTTGCTGTCGGTCGCGCCCGGAAGCATCCAAGGGATGGCGCGGGCACCGGGATCGGCCGCCTCGGTGCGCGCCTTGATTAAGCGGAATAGCGGCGTGTCCGCGCTGGCTTCGGCGGGCGGCGCACTCTTGATCACTTCGAGAATTGGTTCCGGCCCAACGATCTCGCGCAATTCACGCATGAAGCCGCGTTCGTCTTCGCCGGGCAGCGTGCGTCCGTCCAGAATCACCGACGCTTCGCCGGGAATCACGTTATCCTTGTAGCCGGCCCGCACGATGGTCGGCGTCACGGTGTTGGCCAACATCGGACGGAATAATGGCGGCACTTTGTCCAGTGCAATACCGAGGTCATTGAGGGTCTCACGCATCAGCGGCGTCAAACGCCGGCGCATCGGTGTGCGAGTGATCCGCGTCAACAACTCAGCCATCCATGCGATCGCGGTGTCCGCCCGCGGCATCGAGCCGTGCCCTGGGGTCGCCGTCAACCGCATCCGGACTGTTACGAACCCTTTTTCCGCCACCTGAATTGGATAGAAGCGCCGTTCACCCATATGCAACGTGAACCCACCGGTCTCGTTGAGCACGTAACCGGCGCGAATCAGGTTGGGATGATGCTCGACCAGAAAGCGGGCGCCGAGTTCGGAACCAGCCTCCTCGTCCGCCACGGCGGCGAAAATAAGGTCCCGCACGGGCGTCGCGTTGGCGCGCTTCAGGGCCAGCATCAAGCCCAGATCCATCGCACATTTGGGCTTCATATCAATCGTACCGCGGCCCCAAATGCAGCCGTCGGCGATTTCGCCACCAAACGGCGCCCGGCTCCAACGCGTGGCTTCGACCGGAACGACGTCGGTATGTGAGGAAAGCATCAGCGCGCCGTTGGTGCGCCCGCTGCCGTCGAGGCGGGCAAGCAGATTGGCTCGGGTGGGCGCGTGTTCGATCACGGCGGCCGCGATGCCCTCCCGTCCGAGCGCGCCCGCAATAAAGTCGGCCGCAAGCCGCTCATTACCGGGCGGATTAGTGGTGTCCAGGCGCACCAAAGTGCGCAGATTATCAAGCGTTTCGCGTTCGAACGCGCCCCACGATGTCCTCATTTGAAGATTTTTTCCAAATCAAATCTTTTCAGATGGGCGGCCCGTGAGTCTAACGGTTGCGCGCATGAGTTTGTAGTGTTGATCACGGCATCGGCCAAGTTGACGCAACCAAATTGCACTATCGTCGAGATGATCAGGAAAATCAGTAATAGACCACGGCTGCGGAATCATACGCGGGCACGAGCTTAATAATAGCGATTTAACCTATATCTCGTATTTACGAGTTATAGGTATCGGTGCGAACACGGCACGAAATCTGCGTGTTTTTCTTGCGCCTCTCCGACACGCTCGCAGTTGGAGGTCCTTATGGGCAAAAGCTTGTTTTATATCGGCGCGCCTGTGCTGGCGCTCGCGTTCGCGCGCAGCGCGTTTGCGCGCGACAATTCGAGCGAAACGCTGAAGACTTGATCTGCGCGATTCCGCGCAGCTTTGGAGCTAAGATGTTAGTTGCGGCCGTATGGGCGAAATTGTTTAAAAGGAGAACAACATGGCAATAACGGACAGCGTTACTGATAAGATTGGGGATATCGCCGATAAAATTCCCAAGGAAAAGATCTCACGGGCGGCTCGTGATTACGCCAACGCGGGATTGGAAATCGCTTCCGGTATGTCAGAAAACCTAACTGACTTCGTGCGGAAGGAGCCTTGGATCGCGATGGCGGCGGCGTTCGCGGTGGGCTATGTCATAGCGCGCGCCCTGCGCCGGGTCTCTCCCTAGGTCACGCGATGGAGCCGTCAGCCACTCAGTCCAGAGTTAGTCGCTGGTCGGATGCGGTACGCCGCGAGCCGCTGAAAGCGCTTGCGGCGGCCACGACCGTTGGCTTTGTATTTGGCGGTGGAGCATCCACACGGGTCGGATTCGCCATTTGTTCCGTGATCGGCCGCATCGCGGTTCGGGAAGCCGCACTCCAATTCATCACCGGAATGGTGGCTGTCGATGGCAACGGAACGGGAAACAGCGTCGATTGACCATGAACTCGAACTTGCGCGGCAGGACCTGCAGGAAACCATGGCCCAGTTTACGCGCAAGTTCGAACATACCGAGGTGCAGCTAAACCCCAATGAATTACTTAGGAATCACATCGTAATCGCCGCTTGCGTCGCGGCGGCGGCGGGCTTCGTAATTGGCGGTGGGATTGATCTGTCGCCGCTGGAGGGTTTGGTTCTGGGCGCGTTGATGAGCTTTAGATTCTGGGGCGGTTCTTCCTCAAATGGACCTGTCAAACGATCCGCATAGCGTCGAACTCGGCAACGCCACCACCGAGAAAACTCTGCCCGATTGGCCTGCTTTGGCCGGCCGAGCGATCGGTGACATCTCCCGCATCGTGGAAGCGGAAATCCGTTTGTTCGAAATCGGCCTTCGCGAGACCATCAAAGCCGAAATCGACCGCGCCATGTTTGCCATGATGGCGATGGCGGCGTTCATTTGGGGCGGGATTTGTGGCTTTGCCGCCATCATCATCGGCTTGCGCGACGTCCTCGGTCATTGGTGGATGTCATTTGCGGTCGTATGCGGGTTGGCATTCTTAATAGCAGGCGCCCTCTGGGTCATCATGGTGGTCCGCCGGCCTGAATCTATCGCCAAACCCAAGTCGTCGTCATAAGAACGGACCCTGTTCCGTCCGAAATTGCCTCATTGGTGCGCCCTTTTAACCGTTGTCTGGTTAACCGGTCATTTTTTGCACGATTGCATGCAGCCGTCGCGGCCAGTCGGTTATAATCCCGTCAACGCCAAGCTCGATTAGCTCCCGCATTTGGCGTTCTTCATTGACCGTCCAGACATGCACTTCGACGCCGAGGCGATGCGCCGCGGCTACGCTTTCAGGGGAGACCAACCGCCAGGACTCATATTCGGGCGGAATTTGCAAAGCGTCGCCGCTTGGTTGATAAGCGGGCCCCTCGGGAGCGAGCGAGAGCATGAAGCCGACGATTTCTCCATAGGCGAAGCTGGTCGGGATTTTCGGCGCCAAGGCGCGAAATCTCGCAAGCTGCACGTCATGCTCACTGGCGACCAGCACCTGCCTGCGCATTACGGAGCGGTCGATAACATTAAGTAATGCAGCCACTATCTCCGGCACGTCAGGCTTAATTTCGATTACGAAATAGCAGTCGCTTAATTCGTCTAAAACTTCACCGAGCCTGGGAACGGTGATGTCGTGTCCGCGAAACGGGAATTCTGTGCACGCGGGCGGATTGAAGTTGAATCCGGCGTCGGCATGGCGCAATTCGTCGTACGGCAACTGACCGATCAGGCCGTCGTGGCCGCAGGTTCGTCGCAGATCGCCATCGTGCGACACCACCACTTCGCCATCGCGCGTGAGATGGACATCCAGTTCCACATAACGCGCACCCGCTTCGCGAGCGGCACGGAAGGACGGGAGTGTATTTTCGGGAAAATGGGCGCTGGCGCCACGGTGAGCGATGATCCGCGGACGCGGCGGATCGAAGAATTCAGTGTCGATTGAACGCATCACTTGACATTGCAGTCATCAGAAACCCGCACCGCCTTGCCGGCTGTCAGTGTTGAGCGACTCTACGCGATGACGCCACTGTGCGCGTCATGAGCATACGCCGCCGGTGGCGATTTATGCCATCAACCGGCAAGCTGCCTGAATTTTGCGAAGCATAGCGGGCGGCTCCCCGGTATGGCGAGTAGTGCCCGCCAAATTTCGGGAGGTCGTTCAGAAGTGTGACGTAATGCCGTTTGAATTGATTGAAGAGCGCGCGCATACGCGGAGAAACCTGATGATGCACCCCTAAATGCTGAGTCAGCGGATTGACAAAACGTCCATCCTTTTCGATAGCGAAATGCAAATGCGGTCCGGTTGAAAGTCCGGTTGAACCAACGTGTCCGATCACCTGCCCCATGCGCACTTCGTCGCCCGGACGCAGACCCGCGCTGATGCGCGAAAGATGCCCATAAATGCTGGTCATCCCGCCCTCGTGCAGAATGCGGACACAACGCCCGAGCTCTCCACACCATCCAGCCGCTTCGACGCGTCCGTCGGCGATGGCTTTGACCGGTGTTCCGTAGCGCGCCGTCAAATCGACCCCCAGATGCGGTCGATATTCGTGCAGAATCGGATGCCACCGATGATAGCTGAAACGCGACGAGATGGAGATAAACTTGAGCGGGAAACGCAGCGACTGCACACCTAGCGTGTCGCCGTGGGAATCGTAAAAGTGAGATCGTCCGCTTTGGTCTTGAAAGGCGAACGCGCTCAAAGTCTCGTGGCCAATTTCCAATTGCGCCGCCTTCAAAGCACCGGGCAAACGCGAACTGCCGTCGCGGCTCACCTTTTCCTGGTAGATCAGCCTGACCGAGCTGTCACGAGGCAATCCGCGCAACGGCTGCCGTTGCGCGAAAGCGCGCTGCACCGATCGCACGATCGGCTCGGGGACGTCGTGGTGAGCGGCGGCGAGCCAGAAATTTCCACCGACCTTGAACGCCACCGCGACGGGCCGATTGACGTATTCAATTAAATCCTCGCTCGGACGGATAATCCCGTCGCCATAGCTACGTTCGTGGACTGCGATATGGTCGTCAAGATCATACTTGAGCCCGCGCAGACCGCCAGTTTCCGGGTCGCGGTAAAGGGTCAGTGAATGGCCGCGCTCAAAGACATTGCTGGCCGCCGTTTTCTCGAAAATCCAAGCCCATCTTTGCGCTTGCGCATCGTCGAGCCCCGCATCCCGCAGATAATCGCCCACGCTCTCGGAGCGCTCGATATTCAGTTGGATTATGATTGGTTCCGGGGCCGGATGGACCATCACTGGCGTGTTGACATATTGTGGCGCGGGAATGCCGGCGACATCGGCGGGCGTTGTCGCCTTTTTTTTTGCAACTGCGGAGCCAGGAGTGTCAGCACCGTTGAAAAACAGGAGAATCGAGGCGGTCGTCGCCAAAAGCGCCACTATCACCGCCGTCATCAGGCGCGGCCACGCCGCCGCTCTGCTCTCCCCCAACATCGATGCTCAGCCTAGGGAATCAGGCAACTACAAGCAACACTTACATATCACTTCTGTTATGCAGCAATCTTCACGATTCTTCACGATAATTCGTCTTTCATAACACTGTATTGGGATTACGATGGCTATCGCTGCAATCGATTACGGCAAACGCCGCGTGGGGCTCGCAATTGCGAATGCGGCCTCGGACGCGGCCTTTCACATGGAGACTTTGCGGCGCGACCGTCTTGGTCCCGAATTCGAGTTTCTATGCGCGCTATTGAGGCGTTACGACGTCAACCGCATCATTATCGGTTTGCCATTAAATATGGATGGCAGCCACGGCGCGCAGGCCCGGTCGGTCGAGGCCTTTGGGGAGAAATTGCGCGGCCGGATGAAACTTCCAATTGAGTATGAGGACGAACGATTAACCAGTTTTGAGGCTGAAGAACGGCTCAAATCCCTACCGATTAAGCGCCACAAACACAAAGATACGATCGACGCGCTGGCCGCCGCCATCATTCTCGAAAGTTGGCTGAGTCGCCAGAATGCAACCGGTCTCTGACCACCAGTATTGCTCCGATCCACTCTTGCGTATGATTCTGAAGGTCGCCGCGTCAAGGGGCGGCCGTGGTGATTTGGAAATCTCCTTGAAATTCGACGTGTCGTGATACGCAATTTCGGGATCGGGCTCGTGGTGGTGATTGCTCTCGTCGTGGGAGTTTATGCCTTAGTCTATCATTACTTAATCGCACCCACCCCCAGGTTTGTTCCGCCCCGCGTCGTGACCATTAAGAAAGGCGAGTCGATGACCGCCGCAGCGCGTGCGCTGGGAGAAAAAGGCGTCGTGCGCAGTGCGACCGCTTTCGCTGTCTACGCGGAAATGGCGGGACAAGCCACCCTGATCAAACCCGGTGATTATCAATTTCATGGTGGCGAGAATGCCGCCGCCGTGCTGCGCCATCTGGTCAAAGGCGATTTCATGGTGTTCACGATAACCGTGGTCGAAGGCATGACGATGCATCAGGTGGGAGAAGAACTCGCAGCCGCTGGACTGGTTTGCGGCAATACCTTTGACCGCGCGGCCCGTGCCGGTCCGCTGGTGCGAGCACTGGGCCTGGGCCCGCTTGGAGCTGAAGGCTTTCTCTTTCCCGCGACTTACCGCTTTTCGCCGAATGCGAGTGTGAATCAAATCCTGAAGGCGATGATTGGCCGTTTCTTCGAAAATCTGACGCCCGGAATGGAGCAGCGGCTGTTCCAATTGGGACTCAGCGTGCCGCAAATGGTGACCTTGGCTTCGATGGTCGAAAAGGAGGCGCGCGTGGCGGGCGAACGCCGCCTGATCGCAAGCGTGTTCTATAATCGGCTGGCGCTGCGAATGCCGCTTCAATCCGACCCCACGGCTCAGTATAATCCGGCCGGAGAAAGCCGGCGGGCGGTGGCGGCGGTGCGCACGCCCTCCGCGTTTAACACTTATGATTTCACTGGTCTGCCGCCGGGGCCAATCGCGAGTCCGGGGCTGTCTTCGATTGAGGCGGTGCTCTATCCCGCGCATACCGACTATCTCTATTTTGTCGCCCGTGATGACGGCACGCATATTTTTTCGCAAACCTTCAAGCAACATCAGCGGGCAATCGAACAATTAAAAAAGATGGCTGCAAATCGAGCCATGCCCAGCGAACCATCCCATCGCGGAAGCCCCGCCGTCGCGCCGCATGCTTAATCCGGTCGAGTTAATCGGACAGTCGCGCCGGCGTCTCGCCCGTATCGCCGCACTCAAGGCGGCGGCGCGTTTGATCCCGCCCATCGTGGTCACTTTCGTAATTGCGGCTGCGTTCACCTGGATTGGCGGCATGACCTGGGAAAAAGCCGGCTACGTACTCGGTTCGGCACACGCGGCGGCAATCCGCGACGCCCTGTTCGCGCTCGGCGTGGCTGAAGTCGCACTGATGTGTGCGTGGGCTATCCGTGCGTATCGCGAAAATGATTTTGCCGGTGCCGCCGCACGTATCGACGAACTGGTCGGCGCTCATCAGGAAGTTATTACGCTGGCTTTACTGGCGGACCCCGCGGTAGCCGAGCGACGTGGCGAGCGCACACCATTATTCCCCATGTTATGGCGCCGCGTGATCTCTTATCTTGACGTGTTCGAACCGCGGCGCGCATTTCGCCCGCGGCTCGGTCGTGCACTGGCGGAGTCATCGCTGCTATCTCTGGCGATAGTAGTCGCGCTCGGATTAGCGACCTTGGCGCTCATGCGACCGCCGACTCCGGAGCAGGCGTTGGCGCGCAATCTTCATCAAATCGCCCGTCAACTCGCCGCCTCGTCCAACCCGGCCGACCATGCCCTCGCCAACATGGCGCTGAACACCGCCAAGGCACTGGAGAATCCACATTTGCCGCCCAGGGAAAAGAATGCGGCGCTGCAGAAACTCGAGCGGCAATTACAACAGCAAGCCCATACCGAAGAGGTGGCACGGAACGGCAGCGGCCAAGCGAACTCAGGCGGCAGCGGTCGGGGCAATGGCAAGGGGAGCGGAAGCGGCAACGGTGCCGGAAACGGCAACGGCACGGGTCCGGGCAGCGGAGCTGGCCAGAGCTCCGGGTCGAGCCAAAACGGCAAGAATAAAAATACTCAACTCGCCGAGTTGCATAACGATATCGCCAAGGCACAGGCGCAAATCCAGGTTGAATCCGGTCCGCGCGATCAGTCGAAAGGCGATCAGTCGGGAAACCAGAAAGGCACCAGCCTGACACCCAAAGCCGGTAGCAATCCCAATCAACCCGGGCCGCGAAACAATCCCAACGGCCACGGTATCGCGATACCACAGCCCGGCAATCTCGCTCAGAACAAAGCCAACGGCAATCATTCGAGCGGCAACAAGAACGATAAGGGCCTGACCGGCGATACTCATCTAGGTGAATTTCCCAAGGCGGAAAATTTTCAGCGTTATATCAAGCCGGGCGACAAAGGGCCGCCGATCGCGATTCACGACGCGCGCTATGTGCTGTTCCGCTTGCCGCCGGCGATTGCGACGGAGGCCGGCACAGGCGGATTGGTGCCAGACACCACCCGCCCGACTGTCACCACTCCATACACCAACGCGCCGCTCAAACAGCGGCGGCTGACCGTAACGCCCGAGGAACGGCAATTGGTGCCGCCGCGCTATCGAAACCTGATTCGCTAAAATAAGGAGAACCGATGGGGGCCGCTCCCAACATTTCGCCCAACGAACGCGTCGCCGATTTCCGTAAAACCTTCGCGCGCGCCGAAACCGAAGTCGGACGAGTTATCGTCGGCCATCAGGCGGTCGTGCGCAAAGTGCTGACCGCGCTATTTTGCGGCGGACATGTGCTGATAGAGGGTGTGCCAGGACTCGGCAAGACCCTGATGGTCAAGACGGCGGCGGAGGCACTGGGACTGAGTTTCAAGCGCATTCAGTTCACGCCCGACCTGATGCCTTCGGATATCATTGGCACGCAGGTGCTGACCGAGGACGGCGGACGCCGCGAGTTCAGCTTCAAGGCGGGACCGATTTTCGCCCACGTCGTACTGGGCGACGAGATCAACCGCGCCACTCCGAAAACTCAATCCGCCGTGCTCGAAGCGATGGAGGAGCGGCAGGTAACGGTGTTCGGCACCTCTTATCGGCTTGAACCACCCTTCTTCGTGCTGGCGACGCAAAATCCGATCGAACTGGAAGGCACCTACCCATTGCCCGAAGCACAAATGGATCGGTTTCTGTTCAAGGTGGTGATGGGGCCGCCCAAGCCTGAGGAATTGCGTGAAATCCTCAATCGCACCACCGGCGCCAATGATTACAAGGCGCAGTCGATTTTTCCCGCCGGCAGCGCGTCCGCCCGCATCGAGGAATTGAAGTTGCTGGTGCGCGAGGTGATGGTCGCGGAGCCGCTCGAGCGCTACATCATTGGGATTATCGGTGCATGCACGCCCGGCGGCGCCGGCGCGATTCCTGAAGTATCGCAATATCTGCGCTTCGGCCCCAGTCCGCGCGGCGCTCAGGCGTTGATCCTGACCGCCAAGGTAAACGCGTTGCTGGACGGGCGGGTATCGGTTGGTTACGACGACATTAACGACGCGATCGTGCCGGCCCTGCGTCATCGGCTCTTGCGCAATTTTCAGGCGGAAGCCGAAAACGTCAGTGCCGAAGCGATTATCGATCAAGCTTTGAAACGTCTGAGGCGTTCCAAATAGATGCTGGGCTTGCCGGAAGAATTCACCCCCGAGTTTCTCGCGCGCCTGGAACATTTGCGCATCAAGACGCGGCGCGAATACGCCGGTCTGGGCAAGGGTGCGCATTTGTCACCACGGCGCGGCTCGTCCTTGGAGTTCAGTGACTTCCGCCATTATTCTATCGGCGACGATTTCCGCTATATCGATTGGGGACTTTACGGCCGCAGCGACAAGCTCTACATCAAGCTGTTCAAGGAAGAGGAAGACCTCCTCACCTATATTTTTCTCGACGCCAGCGCTTCGATGGGCTATCCCGAACGCGACCGCAAATTCCATGCGGCCGTCGCCACCGCGCTCGCAATTGCCTACGTCGCGCTCTCCTCGGGTGACCGTGTGATGATCCGGGTGCTGGGCGGCAGCGGTGGACATCCGGCGCCGGTTTTCGTTCATGGCCGCCATCGCATCGTCGAATTGGCGCGCCATCTGAGCGTGATCAATCCCGGTGGCCAGGTCGATTTCGCGCCGGCGCTCGCGCGCGAGATGGTCTCGATCAGGCGCGCGGGCAAGGTTTTTGTGATTTCGGATTTCCTGATGCTACCCAAAGCGGCTACGCACGGTCTGGAGTTGTTCAACGCGGCCAATATGGATGTGTCGGTGGTGCAAATCCTCGGCGCGGCCGAACTCAATGGCCAGGGCCTGCAAGGCGATGTCGAAGTGACCGACGCGGAAAGTGGCGAGCGGGTGCGCGTTTCGGTCGGCCAGCGCGAACGCGATCAATATCGCAAAACGCTGCTGCGTCTGGCCGACGAGATTCGCTTTTTCTGTTTCCGCCACGGCCTGCATTACGCGCTTTACAATACGAGCCAGAATTTCCAGGATTTTTTTCCACTCGCCGCCACGAAACTCGGCCTGGTGCATTAGCGGATACCGAACCATGCCAATCGCCAATGCTTTGTGCGTCCGCGCCGGCTGATTAACAAACGCGCGGCCTTCGCCACGATATGGGACTGTTACAGTCAATCGGATTGTTAGAACCGGCCGCGCTTTACCTGTTCGCGCTGGTACCGCTGCTGGTGGTCGCGTACCTCGCGCGCGAACGACCGCGCCGCGTCATCGTTTCAAGCGTGCTCGCATTTCGTGCCCTGCACGTGATGCGCGGCCAGAGATTTGGTGGCCGTCCGCGTTTCAACTGGACCTTCTTTCTTGAGTTGCTGATCCTTTGCCTGGCAGTGCTCGCGATGGCGCGGCCCTTCGTCGTCCATCAAGGCAATCCAGTCGCGGCGGTGCTCGATAATTCCGCCGCCATGCAAGCCCAGACAACCGCCGACAAGACTCGCTTCGCCGAAGCGGTGGACAAGCTCCGCCAAGCCCTGTCGAGCGCGTCAAGCGGGCAGGTGACGATCTTTCTGACCGCGCCACAAGTCCATCAGTTGGGTGTTTATTCCAGTGCCGGCGCGGCCGAAAAGGCCTTAGCCAAACTCGCGCCGGTTGATGCGCCCGACGATTCGGCCGCCCTCACCAATCTACTGAATCAACTGGCCTCGGACCGTCATCTCGGGACGGTAATATTCGCCAGCTATCGGCCGATCGGAGCGTCGGTTCCCGCGCGAATGCGGACGATTACGGTAGGGCAGCCGATCGCGAATTACGCCATCGCCAATTTCGCCATCAACCGGCATAGCTTCGGCTCGGCGACCGTTGACGCTCACTTGGCGGTCGCCAACTTCAGTCCCGCCGCGCAAACCTTGACCGTCACCCTTAGCGCCGAAGGCAAAATCGCCGGACGTGCGTCAGCCCACCTCGCGCCTGGCGCGGTGGGAGCACTTGAATTTGCGCAACTCGCCCCCGTCGGCGTGTATCGCGCTGAGCTCCAGCCCGCCGATGGTTTCATGCTCGACAATCGCGCGTGGGCGACCGCCTCCACGATGCGCAAGTTTTCGATTCTGTTCGTCAGCCCGACGCCGCGGGACGGCCGCGGGCTTGGCGGAATTCCCGGCATCACCGTCACCACCGAAACGCCTAACTCCTACTCGCCCAACGCCTTGGCCAACGCCGACCTGGCGATTTTCGAGTTCACCGTCCCCAAGCAACTGCCGTCTATCAATAGCCTGCTGGTGATGCCGCCGCCGGGCGATCCCGTATTCGATTTCAAGTCACGGCCCTCCACCGACCTGTCAATCGCGGGCTGGCCGACCACCGATCCGCTGACCGATAACGTCAACTTCCGCCTGCTCAACATGCGATCGGGCGAGTATTTCGACGAGCATCCCTGGATGCGGCCGATTGTGAATGGCGATGGCGGCGGCCTGATGTTGAGCGGCGTGCGCCAGGGGCATCGTTTCGTCGCGGTTGGCTTCAATCCTTTTCCGTACCTGGCTAAACGCAATCTGCCGATGTCGATCCTCACGCTTAACCTGTTGAGCTATCTGGCGGGTTTTGGATCGCATGCCGCGGGCTATCGCACCGGTGAACCATGGCTGATTCCGGCCGGTGTCGGCACCGTGATTACGCCGTCAGGCCGTCAGCATAAGGTCACGCCGGCAAGCCTATTTCACGCCACCACCGCGCAAGGAATTTATCAGTTAATCGGCAATCGGAAATCGCAGCGCGCGGTCAATCTTGATGATCTAACCACTTCCGATCTTGAGAATGTAACGCCGCTCAGGCTTCAGACGGCGGTCACGCCAACGTCGAGCGCCCTGAATGTGCGGATGCCGCTTGAGCCATACGTGATCGCGCTGATTCTGCTGCTCCTGCTGATCGAGGCGGTGTTGGTGTATCGGCGGCGCGGCCTTCCGGAGCTGCAATCGTGAGCGGCTTTATCGCGACGCTCCGCACCGTCACGTTCGCCCATCCGCAGGCACTTTATCTGCTCGGCGTGGTGGCGCTGGTACTGATTTATTCGCTATGGGGCGCGGCAAGTCCGCGTCGCATCGCCGCGCCGATCCTGCGCGCGATCGTTTTGGCTTTGTTCGTCGTCGCGCTGGCGCAACCGCAAATCGTAACTCGGTCTCAAGGTACGGCCCGCCCCGCCGTGATCGACGCCTCGGCCAGTATCACGCGGGCGATGCGCACGTTCACCGTCCAACTGTTGCAGGATCGGCTTAAGCTGCGGCCGGGGGATCCCGCCCTGATGTTTGGCGCGCATCCGGTCGACTCGACCATCGCCCAGGCCGGCGCTCAACTAGACGGTCCGCACGGATGCGAGGCCTGCGCACCAAAGGGCACCAATCTGCAAGCGGCGCTCGAAAGGCTGGCCGTCGATCCGGCGGCGCGCAACGGTCCGATCGTGCTGGTAACCGACGGATGGCAAAATCGCGGCGATGCCACCGCCGCCCTCCCCGCTTTGCGCGCAGCGGGAATTCAACTGGAGATTTTTACGCCACTTGGCGCGCAGTCGGTCCCTAACGTCGCGATGACCGGCTTGAATATGCCGCCCGCGCTGGAAAAAGCGGCGCCCTTCGCGCTTGGGGTTTCGTTGAGCAATCTCAACTCGCAGCCGGTGCCGGGGACCATTTCGATTTATCGCAATAACGTGTTGATCGATCAGCGCGCGGTGACGGTAGCGCCGGGTGACGCGCGCTACGACTTCCCGGTACGCACCGAAAACGCCGGACTGGTTTCATACCGCGCCGTATTCAAACCTGACAATCCAGCCCTCGACCGCTACGCCGATGACGATGCGTTACAGGGATGGGTCGGTATGGGCGCGCAGCGCAAAGTCCTGATCCTGACGGACAACTCGCGCGACGCCTCCTATCTCGACACCGTGGTCCGCCGCAGTGGCTTTCAACCAGTCAGCACGGTACTAGCCAGCGCGGAATACAACGGTTCGATAAAGGGCTACGACGCCATCATCCTGAACAACGTGCCACGCGCGCGGCTCTCACCCGCCGTGCAGAACGCGCTTGTCGAGTATGTGGACAAGGGCGGCGCGCTGGCGATGGTGGGTGGCGATCGCAGCTTCGGTCTCGGCGGTTACGAAAACAGCCCCATCGCGCGGATTATGCCGGTTGTGATGGAACCGCCGCGCCATCGGGAACGCACGCGCGCGCTGGTGCTGATTATCGACAAATCGGGTTCGATGGGCCGTGACAACAAACTGGTTTATGCCAAAGCGGCGGCCAGGACGGTGACCGATACGCTTAAAGGGACTGACTTGTTAAGCGTGATCGGCTTCGATTCGCAGCCCTTCGTGATCATTCCGCTCGAACCGGTGGCAAAAAGCCGTCCCTACTTCGACACACTCGTCAATCGTTTGGTTGCCCGCGGCACCACCTATCTTTTACCCGCGCTCGAGCAAGCGGACCGCACGCTGGCGCAAAGCGGCGCCGCGCTCAAGCATGTCGTCATCCTGACTGATGGCGAAACCGGCGGCACCGCCTCGATGTACTACGATTTGGTCTCCTCGATGCATCGGCAGGGAGGCGTAACCATTTCAGCCATCGCGATCGGGGATAAGGCGAATACGCCACTATTACAGGCAATCGCGCGTTACGGCGGCGGCGCCTATTATCAGACCGACAGCCCCGAAAATCTGCCCAAGCTTTTCCTCGAAGATGTCAATCAGCATGGCGGCGAAACCACGATGGCCCAAAGCACCTTCGTGCCTCATACGCTCGCCCCCAATCCGATCCTCGGCAATCTCGGCGGACGGCAGTTGCCCGCGATCAAGGGCTTCGTCGGCACCGCACTCAAGCCGGGTGCCACGCTCAGCGCCTATGTCGATCGCGGAGGTGAACGCCAGCCACTCATCGCGGGATGGAAGTATGGCGCCGGCAAGACGCTCGCCGTCACCACCGACGCCAGTGGACGATGGTCGGGACTATGGATTGAAGACGGTATCTTTGGTCCCATCTGGGATCGCATGTTCGGATGGATGACGCCGCGCGCCGGCACCACTGAACAAAATTTCGCCGTGGCGCTCGGCTATCGTGCCGGCCATATCGTCATCAAACTGACCGATTATAGTGATAATCCGCAGGCCACTAGCCAGCCGATAGACGCCGCGATTACCGCTCCCGGCGGTTCTCATTACGAGGCCATTTTGTCCCCCGACGCCCCCGGCGAGCTTAGTGGCAATTTCGAAGCCGCACGTCCCGGCACGTACTACATCGGATTGCGGGCGCCGAAAGGCGGCGGTATCACTTTTCCCCCGCTCGCCTATACGGTGAGCGCGGCGATCGACGCGGAATTACCACAACCGTCGCCCAATTACGGCTTGCTGGAGCAGCTCGCTTCGGCGACCGGCGGACGTCTCAACCCGTCGCCATCTCAAATCGCGACTTCACGCCCTATCTTCGAACAACGCGCGTCCTTCAGTCTTTATCTGGTCATCGCGGCAATGCTGCTGCTGATTGCCGAAGCGTTGATCCGGCGCCTGACGTTCTAATCGCGGCGCTTCCGAAATTCGCGCCTTAGCTCGCGGGCCGCCTCAACATCACCGGGTCGATCTTCCGGCTGACCAGCTTGCCGTCGCCGATTTGCCCCGCCATCTTGCCGTTCTCGACAATCACCTTGCCGCGCAAAATGGTCGTCACCGGCCAACCGTTCACGCGCCATCCTTCCCATGGGCTGTAGTCGCTGACGTGGAAGTCCTCGCGCGTAAGCGTCTTGTTGATACTGGGATCGATCAGCACCAGGTCCGCGTCGCTGCCAGGCGCGATTACGCCTTTCCGCGGATAAAGCCCCAGAATGCGCGCCGCGTTGGTCGAGGTCACGTCGGCGAAGCGCCCGAGCGACATGCCACGCTTAACCACGCCTTCAGTATAGACGATACCGACGCGCGCCTCGGCTCCGAGATTACCGCCGGTAACGTCATCGATCTTATCGCCGCGCAGTTTGACTTCGAGCGAAGTTGGATATTCATCCGTCGCGGTGGTGGAGACGCCGCCGCGCACCAGTCCCTCCCACAGCGCGTTCTGATCCTCGGGCAACTTGAGCGAAGGATAGGTGTGATAGCAGAAGCCGCGCGGCTTTTTGTAATCCTCCGCCGAAAAACACGCATAATGATGCAGCGTCTCGGCGTAGACGGGCAGATTATGGCCGCGCGCCTCGACCACCGCCTCAACCCCTTCGCGTGCGGACGTATGAACAAAATAGACCGCCGCGCCAGTCGCCTTTGCCACTTGAATCGTACGATTGAAAGCCAGTTGCTCCGAGAGCTTGCTATGGACCAGGTGAAGATTGTGACCCTCGGTACGGCCTTCTTCGCGGAAACGTTCGTAGTTGAATTGCACCAGGTCATCGTCCTCGGCGTGAACCACCATCATGCCGCCGGCGCGCGCCACCTTTTGCATTGTCAATTCGATTCGGCCGAAATCGAGGCGGAACGGCAGCCGCCGCGGATGAGGCGGCAGGACTTCGTTGGTAAAGATCTTGAAGCTCGGAAAACCCTCGCGCACCGCGTCTTCGATCTGATCGAAGATTTTGAGCGGCAGCGGACCGCCGAGCGCGATATGATAACTATAATCCACGTAGGACTTGCCCTTCCAGCGCTCCTGACGGCGCGCGAGCGCGGTGGGGATATCGGTGGCCGGATGCACCCACACGAAATCCACGTGCGTGGTGGTGCCGCC
>JBOHWM010000299.1:0-4167 GCA_050736555.1 Binataceae bacterium (SeqCode) | reverse complement strand
GTGATACAAGCACGGCGCTTTGGCGTCGAAATCGTTTCGCCACAGACGGCTAACGCGATTCGCGTGGACGGCCCCTATCGGTATTTGAAACTCAACGACGGTACCGAAGTGTCGTGCCACACCATGGTATTGGCGACAGGTGTCCAATGGCGAACCTTAGACGTGCCCGGCGTGGAGCGCTTGCAAGGAGCGGGTGTTTACTATGGCGCCGGCCCGACCGAGGCGATCTCGTGCCGCGACGAAGACGTGTACATCGTCGGCGGAGCGAATTCCGCCGGGCAGGCTGCGATGTTCTTTTCCAAGTACGCTCGGCGAGTCATCGTGCTGGTTCGCGGTCGTTCGCTCGCGGCGTCCATGTCGCAATATCTGATCGATCAAATTCAAAAGACCGAAAATATACATGTTGAGTGTCAGAGCCGCGTCACTGCGGTTCAAGGCGAGGACCGCTTGCGTTCCATCTCCATCGCCTGCGACGCCAGCGGTGAGACGCAAACGGTTCCGGCCAGTGCGCTTTTTGTTTTTATCGGTGCTCAGCCCTGCACAGAATGGCTGGGTGGAGTGATTGCGCGCGATTCGCGCGGCTTCGTCCTCACCGGCCCCGATCTCATGCGCAACGGCAAGCGTCCGCCAGGTTGGCAGCTTGACCGCGAGCCTGGCCTGCTGGAGACCAATGTCCCCGGTATTTTTGCAGTAGGAGACGTTCGCTATGGGTCGATCAAACGCGTCGCTTCCGGCGTCGGCGAAGGCTCAGTAGCGATTCAGTTTGTGCATCAATATCTGAGCAAGGTGTGAACATGGACGCCGCGATTACCAAGCCCGTTATTCATCCAGCAGTCGAGGAGTTGAAATCGATTTCGGTGTTTTCCGATCTTCTCGCCGGCGGCTTGGAATGGCTGGCCGCACAAATGGAGGTGCTCGATTTGCACCCGGGCGAAATCCTTGTGCGTGCCGGAGAAGCCGCAGAACATCTGGTCGTAGTGTTGGGAGGAGAAATACGCGCGGAACGCGGAGACGGCCGCGTTTACGTAGCGCATGCCGGACAAGTCACCGGCTTGCTGCCCTATTCGCGGCTCACTCATTATCCTTCAATGGTTCATGCAGCGATGGAAAGCCGCGTAGCCAGGCTTCACAAGAGTCAATTCGCCGAGATGCTGCAGCGTCTGCCGGAGTTGAATCAGCGCTTGGTCAGCGTATTGGCGGATCGCATTCGCGAGACGACTGCGGCGGATCAACAACGTGAAAAACTCGTCGCATTAGGAAAACTCTCCGCCGGTCTCGCGCATGAGCTAAATAATCCCGCCGCCGCTGTCCGCCGCGCGAGCGATAGCCTGCGTCAAGCAGTCATTTCGGTCCGTACCGCTGCACTTCAGCTTGACAAGGGTGGTCTGCCTCAACCCGCCCGTCTCTTTCTTGCCCGCATGGATTGCGATTGGATTCAGCAGGCGGGTGCGCATTCCGCTCTGGATAGCTTGGAGCGAAGCGATCGCGAGGAGGGATTCATCGCCTGGCTTGAGAGCCGCCACGTTTCTAACGCTCAGGAACTTGCCACTGCTCTCGTTGACGCGGGCTGCGAGCGAAACACGCTCGAAGATGTCGCCAGACAAGTGCCTTCGGAATTTCTCGCCGATGCCTTGACGCGCCTCACTGCCTCGTTCACCATCAGCCGGTTGGTCGGAGAGATAGAAAGCGCCGCCGACAAGATCTCTGAGCTCGTTCGTGCTGTTAAAGAATACTCCTACATGGACCAAATGCCTGGACAGGAGGTCGATATCCATAACGGACTGGAGAATACCCTGATCATGCTGCGCCACCGATTGAAATATGGCGTTGAGGTTGTTCGAGAGTACGATCGCACGCTCCCGGCTATATGGGCGCATGGCAGCGAGCTCAACCAGGTTTGGACAAACCTGATCTCGAATGCAATTGATGCAATGAACGGAAATGGTAAGCTCTGCATTCGTACGGCTCGCGAGACAAGCTGCGCGGTTGTGGAAGTAATCGACAATGGTCCCGGCATTCCACTTGAACTGCAAGCGAGGATCTTCGAGCCGTTCTTTACCACGAAACCCGTTGGAGAAGGGACCGGCCTCGGGCTAGATACCGTGTACCGCATCGTGAGGAATCACCACGGTAATGTCAGCTTCGAGTCGCATCCCGGCGAAACCCGATTCACGGTACGGATTCCATTTAGTAACTCGAAAAAGGCTGAGGAATGACAGCCTTTGTGCCTGGACTTTGCCCGTGTTCGGTGTCAATGGCGGATTCAATCAGACCTCAGGCGTGCTCCGCACTTGGATGCTAGTCTGCCAGATTGCTGCCGCATGCCAGCAGCCGCGGCATACGGATCGTCGTGCGCTTGCGCTTCCAAAGGATAATCGCGAGATCAAAAAGCGTGATACTCCCAGACATCGTGTGCTGTCTCGCCACCCAGCGGCTGTTGCTTTTCAGAATCAGTTGGCCTCCGACGTGCATCAAGGCTGGCAGAGGACATTACGATGCAGTGCATGGAAACAGAACTGGAGAGGACGCCGGCAAAAGAGATCGCAAAGCCGCCGCTACGAGCCGAGAGTGCCCCAAGGAAGAATGCCGAATGGCAACGCGTCTTCGATCGTGAAAAAAACTGGAGCGGGGTAGCTTTGCTTGCATCCCTTGCTGCGTTTGGAACTTTCGCTGGACTGGCGTGGCTTTATTTTTATGCGGTCTCCGCTTTGCAAACTGCGCTGAGCCTATTCAAGCCGTGATCTGCTTAATCCGGCCGTTCGGCCGTGTACATGTAACAGTGTCGCGCGACGCGAATACTAACGCTTCTGTATGCGGGCGGAGTGTAGAACGCTTGGTTCAGAGGCGTCCAGCCGACCGATAGCAGTTTAAGCTTCGCCATCGCAGAGCGCTTCCGTTCCCTGAGCCAAGCGCTCGCCCGCGCAGCGATATTCGCCCGGCGTCACCCCGATAATTCGCTTGAACGTCTTATTGAACGATCCATCCGAATCGTACCCGACCGCATTCGCTATCTCAGTCACCTTCCCGTCGCCTTCCCGAAGCAGCACGGCCGCCCTGTATACTCGCCAACGTGTCAGGTAATCGAGCGGCGTCTCACCCACAATTTCCTTAAAACGCAACGCGAAGGCGGATCGAGACATCCCCGCCACGGAAGCCAGTTCGCCCACCGTCCACGGCTGCTCAATCTTGTCGTGCATGGATCGCAGTACTCCGCCGATTCGCAAGTCCGACAACGCGTGCAGCCAGCCCGTCTCGCGGCACGTGCTCGACGACACGTACTCTCGAATTAGCTGAAGCAGAAGAATATCCGCAAGCCGCTTTAGCACCAGGTACGAGCCCAAACAGGGTTGTGCCGCCTCAGCGGCAAACAACTGAAGAGTCTGCTGCAGCGGCAACGTTTGTACACGGCCATTTTGCACATGAATGAAAGGCGGGACTAGATCCATCAGCGGCTTGCCATTGGCCTTATCGAACGTGAGCTTACCGCCGAGGATAGTCGTTAACGCGCCCCTCCGCCATAACGAATCGCGCCGCCACATTTCGTGTGCGCTACGTCTTGCATATTCGCGGCGGGCGTCTGCGGATGATCTCCCAATGTGTACTCATGGGATTGCGCAAACAAGCAAAAGCAGTCACTATCCGCCAAAGCGATCGGCTGTGCCTGCCCTTTTACCATAAGCCAAGCATTGCCGTGCGCAACCGTGCCGAGACACGCATACTCGCCCTTGTCGAACCGAAGCCCCCATGGTGCAGTCAGTTCGATTCGCCCGTAGACGATACTCTCGACGCGCATCGCCGTGAAGACGTCAGTAATCGGGTCCACGATCGCTCCCGAGACTTGGACGAATGAACAACAATTCTGACGATTATCAGCCGTCCCGTCCATTCTGCGCGGCATCTGCATGTTAGCAGATGGAGATCGAATTGAGATTGGATACCCGGCCGCGGCCGTTCGCTCCCTCCGTCCTCTCGAAGCCGGAGCGCAAGCGCTTTGTGGGAGCTTTTCTTGCGGGAGCACTCCTCATCCTGGCCGCTTCTTTGACATCGAAGGGAGCGGAACTACGCCCTGAGACTCTAAAGGCCTGGGACGCTTACATACAGAAACAAAACGCGCGGGTCGCCGCATACTCGAGCACGACGCCGTTTCTGTGGAGCGATCAATCACCC
>JBOHWM010000298.1:0-2762 GCA_050736555.1 Binataceae bacterium (SeqCode) | reverse complement strand
AGTGAATGCAAGTACCCGAACAATTTTTAACAGCGCTCCGCGATTCAGCCGATAATGACTCAGCTTGCATCGCACTTCCTAACACGCGAGTGCTCCTTGAAAGATTCCGCTCACGCGGGCGGCAGTGATGCTTGACCGCGGCTCTCGCGGCGCATAGCCAGTGGCATTTCAGCCGCTTCATCCATCTGAATTTCCGACGCTTTAGCGCAGAGTCGTTTTTATCGGCACTTCGCTGACTCGGTTACGGTGCGCGCGTCGCAGACCCCTTAGCTCGGCCCCACTTCGTGACGCCTGGTATTCGGCTTCACCAGCCCGCTGGTTCCGCTGAAGATCGCGCTCGCGATTGCCAGCGCCCCCGCTATCAAGAACATGGGCGCGTAGCCGGCAAACTCCGCCGTGATACCAAACAAGTACGGTCCGGCCATCGCGCTCAAATCCCAAATCGAAGTGTAGACCGTCGAAGCACGCCCCATTTCGCGTGGCGGCGTATGCCTGATCACCAGCGCACTCAGCGCGGGATAGACAAAGCCGTGTCCGAGTCCGCCGATCGCGGCGGCGATATAGAGCATCCAGTAATGGCCGGTGAACGCGACCATTGCGATGCCGACGCCGTTCACAATCATTGAAGGCACAAGGATGCGCTCGAGCCCGATCCGGTCCATCAATCCGCCGTTGAGCCGGACCACCGTTGCGACCGCCGAATAAATCGTGAAATACCAACCGACATTGGCGATCCCCTCGGCCACGCCGAAAGGCGCGACGAAGCTGTTGCGGCTGGCCAGCACCAGTCCGAAAGCGAGCGTGAGCAGCCACAGCATCAGGAGTGCCCGGTCCGCCAACAATGACGCATAGCTCGCGAACTCGCGGACATTCCCGCCGACCTGCGCACTGACATTTCGTGGATGGTCGTCGGGGAGCATCAGCACGATGCCGCCCGCAATCGCGCTCATCACCGCGGCGGTGATGAAGAAGGCGGTGAAGCCGGACCGTTGCAGGATCAACTCGCCCACGAGCGCGGCGAAGGTGGCCGGAATCATGCCGCTCAAGCTGAAGATCGACATGGTCTCGCCTTGCCGCCCGGCGGGCAAAATATCGTAGAGCATCGCGAATAACGCCACGCGCGCGGTGCCGTTGGCAACGCCGGCCAGCGCGGTTGCCGCATAGATGCTCCAGCCGATCGCTCTCAGCGGTATCAGCCACAGCATCTCTATGGCGTTGACCACGAGCCCCCACCACGCCGTCCAGCGTCGTCCGCGCCACCCAATCGCGGCGCTGGTGGCCGGGCGCGACAGCAGCGCGGCCAACGAGCCCGTGCCGATGATCGCGCCGATAACGCTGGCGCCACCGCCCAGCTTGACGATGAAGAGCGGATAAAGCACCAGCAAGTTCATCACGAGATTGAGCATGAAGGTAGCGCCGAACAGCAGCCAAAACTGGCCGCCATAAACCGAGCCGGGCGCGCTCTCCGCCTGCTCCGGGGATGCGGGTGATGACGGTGACGCTTCAATCATCGGTGGTGGCACTCATCGATAGTGCCGGGACGCGATGGTCCAATCATCACTGCCCCATTTTTTTATTGTCATGCTCACTTCAGTTCGATTTCCGCCAGACCCTGGTACTCCGCGCGAACGCGCCTCGCCTGACGAACAAACCAGCAGGCGTTTCATACCAATTTCCAGCCTGTTTTTTTAATCACAACAAAGCTGATTGCGCTTTAACCGACTAATCTTCATCCCGCCGCTCCAGTAACAAACCAGCGCAACATATCGTAACTGCACATCGATATTTGACTCGCTAAACATCTGATGCAATCTAGTTTCATGGATCTACATTAAAAACTGATTAGCATTATGCGACTGCATCTCTCGCCGTCTATTCACGTGCGGCACAGAATCTGATTCTCGAGCTCTAACGCGAATGAAATTCGTCTCTTCAGGTTACTATTTCAAACCCAGCTCGCGGCTTTGCATACTCGTAACGACTTTTCGCACAGGTCATTTCGGCTCCGCGCGGATGTCCATGGCGATCCGCTTGTTGTTGAATCTTTTTACCTTCGTAGTCTATTTCGTCTGCGCGTTCTTATTTGTTGGCCGGGGCTTGCTTGGGCATTGGTCCACCGCGCATCTCGGCGGAGGCGCCGACCCGCAACTGATGATGTGGTTTTTGGTGTGGTGGCCACACGCAATTCTTCATCACTTGAACATTTTCTTGAGCAAAGCCATTTGGGCGCCGTCCGGCTACAATTTGACGTGGCAGACCAGCGTCCCGCTCGTCAGTCTTATGGCGGCGCCGCTGACCGCGACGCTGGGGCCGATCGCGACGCTGAATGTTCTCTGCCTTCTGAGCCTGGCGCTGGCCGCCTGGTGCGCCTTCTTTCTGTGCCGATATCTGAGTGGAAATTACTGGTCCGCCATGATGGGTGGCTATATATTCGGCTTCAGTCCCTACATGCTGGGACAGCTCTATTTTACTCATCTGCATACCCTGTTCATTTTCCCAGTTCCGCTTGCGGTATACTTCGGGATTCGCCGTTTCCGCGACGAAATCACCGCGCACCGATTGACCACTGTCTTGGCCATTCTGCTGGTCGTGCAGTTTTTTGTCGCACTCGAAATTTTCGCCACGATGCTGATGTTCGGAGTGATGGCGCTGGGGCTCGCTTTCATGTTGAGCACGGGGGACACGCGGCGGCGAGCACTTGGTATGATCGGCTCGCTCGTCTTGAGTTGCGCGGTTGCACTGCTGGTCGCAACTCCCTTTCT
>JBOHWM010000297.1:0-6033 GCA_050736555.1 Binataceae bacterium (SeqCode) | reverse complement strand
CATGGAGACGTGGCGCGCCCAGATATTGTGCCGTGTCCCGTGCCACGGATGCATCAAGCGGCCAGGCCGAACCGTCAGATAATGTTACGCTGGCGCCTTGCCCAGCAACTTCGCGTATACCTTTTTGGCGTCTTCGGGATCCTTGACCATCGGGCCAGGCTGCTGCCGATGTTTCATGATCTTGTCGTCATCGTTGAACTCACGGACTGTCGCGCAATATTCCAGCAAAAGTCCGTTTGGGTCGTTGAAGTAAATTGACCGGCACCATTCATGGTCCACCACCGGCGTGACATCGACTCCTTTGCCGACCAAGTCCGCGCGCCGTGCCTCCAGCTCGTCAACCGTGTCACAATGGAATGCGAAATGATAAAAGGCGGGCGGCAGATTCTGCGCGCTGTTGATGTCGGTTTTGAATTCCTGCGGAATTCCCGGCACTCTTTCCGGACACATGAAGGCAACCAATTCGCCGTCGCCGCTGTCGAGAAACGCGTGCCTGATCCGTCCGCCCTCCGGCGGTTCGAGCACGTCGCACCACGCGATCGTCCAGCCGAGCTTCTGCGTGTAGAACTCGATCGTGCGGTCAATATCCAAGGTTGCCAAACCAATATGATGAACGCCCTTGCTTTGCATGGTGCGATTCCCTCCGTGGATTGCTTGCAGCCCCTGTGGCTTTACTAGCATGGCGATGGATTACTTGAAACCGCGGCTGGTATCACCATTCCCTATGAATATCCGGAGTGGTTACGCCAGCTTCACCAGCTTGTGCTTGATCGCGTAGCGAACCATCTCGGCCGTCGTGCGCAAGTTGAGTTTCCGCTTGAGACTGTCGCGATGGGCTTGTGCCGTGCGCGGGCTTAATCCTAGCGCCAAGGCGATATCCTTGCTGGTGGCTCCTTCGCCAATCAGTCGGAGCACCTCGCGCTCGCGCTGAGTAAGTCCGCTTGGTTTCGCTCCCGGCTGACGCATCCGGCTCAGCACCACCGGGGCCACCGAGGGGCTGATGTAACGTTTACCGCCATGAAGCGCGCGCACCGCGTCCAACAATTCCTGCGGCGCGTCGCTTTTGAGCAGGTAGCCGGCCGCACCTATGGAAAACGCTTCGATCACATATTCGTCGTCGTCATACTGGCTGAGCATCAGCACCTTGGTTGAGGGTGCCCGCTTCGCTATTCGAGCGGCCGCGTTAAGCCCGCCTATTCCCGGCATCCCAATATCCATCAGAAGCACGTGCGGGCGTAATTTCGCGGCAAGCGCCAGCGCTTCCTCGCCGCTCGCCGCCTCTCCGATAACCTCGAACTCGGTACTTAGGAGCAGGCGCAGCGATTCTCGCACGATGCGATGATCGTCGGCGAGCATTACTCGTATCCGTTCACTACTCATGCCGGCTCCGGCACTTCGGCGATAAGGCGCGTGGCGCCTGGCCGCGATTCGAAGCGAAGTTTCCCGCCCATCATCTGAAGGCGTTCCGCCAAGCCGCTCAGACCCATTCCGTGGTTCTCTTGTTGGCCCAAGCCTTTGCCGTTGTCATGAACCGTCAAGCGGCTGCGGCCAGCGAGTTTTTCAATTCTGATCTCGACACGAGTGGCGCCGGAATGGCGTGCGACATTGAAGAGCGCCTCGCGCGCGACCTGGTAATAAAGTTGCTGCACCGGACGAGTGAGCGCGGGTTGTTTGTCCGCCGGCACGAGCCGGCTTTTGATCCCGGTATCAGCCAGGCGCCTCAATTCGTAGCGAAGCGCCTCGGCGAGAGTCGACCGGCCAAGCGTGGCCGGGCGCAACTCGCGCACGCGTAGTCGCAGGGCTTCTTCAAGCTGCTTGAAAATGCCGCGAGCTTCCTCCGGTCCAGCTTCGAGAGCGATGCGGGCGGCCGCCAAAAGCTGCGCCTGATGGTCATGCAAGTCACGCGCGATGCGCGCGCGCTCGCCATCTATTGCGCTGAACATGCGCAGGCCAAGATTTCTCACCAGGGTACGCAAGCGCTGATTTTCCGCCTCCCAATGCCAGATGGAGACAATCGGATTGATGCGTGCCACCAGCATCTCGAACCTGGCGGCGATGGTCGGGTCGATCTCAGCGCGTGCGGCTAACGCGATCACGACTCGTTCAAGTGGCAGACACAAGTATGAGCTGAAAGCGGCGAACAAATGATCTTCGGGATAGACCGTCGCGCTGGTCGGGCTGCTTGAGCGGACTGTCACAGTTTGTTTCTGATGTGCTTCACTGAGCGCGCTATTCCGGTCCAGCACCGGAAACTGCGCGAGCATTGCCGAGGCTGCCGCGACTTGCGGTACGCCATCCGAAATATTGGCAACTAGCCAGGCGTCGAACGGGCCAATGCGGGCGAGATGCGAGCCAAGCCCACTCATACGGTTGCGCGGCTTCAGTCTCGTGATGGCGGCAATCGCGTTGTCGATACGCCGGCGTTCCATATCCGCGTTCCGTCGCTCGGAAAGGGCGTGGGCAAGGCGCTCACCGCTTTGAATTGCGCGCTGGCGCCAGAATTCGCGCGAAGTCGACGTTCCGTGGTTGACCACCATCGCGAGCGCATGATGGGAAGTGAGTTCCAGTATTGTGCCGATCGTCGCCGGCGCAATGTCGGAGCGAAACAATGCGACCGTCGTGACATTGACGTCCGCGACGTTCGCGCGTGCGATTAGCGCATTCGTGGATTCCGTCCATTCGCGATGGCGCCGTGGCAATAATGCCTTGAGATCCGCCGACGAAAGCAAACCCTGGTTGGGAAATTCGGAATCGCGCCGGGAAACCAGCTTGAAGATCTCGGTCAGGGCATTGTTCCAGTGATCCGAGAGCGCCTGCCGTGCGATGCCATTGCCAGAAGTGCCGTGCCATTTGATTAAACACGCATGCGCCGAAGATGCGTCGAGCGGAAGTCGTGCGAGACGTTCGACTTCCGCCCGCAAATGGTTTGGCGCCGCCATAGCGGCGGCATGGCCGGAGAGCGAGGTGACGGACGGCCGCTCGTTCACGCCAGCGCCTAAATGAGCCTCAATGCGGAGAGTCGGTCCGTTGCAATTGCTTTCCCAACTGCTGCATCTCGCTCGCAAACTGCGTCCAATCGCCCTCTCTTAACGCTGAGAGCGCCCGATGATAGTGGGAGGCTGCCGTTTGCAGGCCGCCGCCTGGTGCGGATGAGACCTGCTGCGCGGAAGCCAGTTGATTGGGAACCTTGGGTGGAGTTTTTGCGGCCACGATGACCTTCGCGGGTGGCGTTACGGTTTTGAACAACTCCGCCAAGGTCAAGTGCAGGTTGTTACCCATCACCGTTTCGTCGCTGTACGAGGCGAGCACGCGCTGTAATTCGGGTAATTCGCCATTGGCGGCACGAATATAAAGCGGCTCTACATAGAGCAGGGCGTCTTCTATCGGTATTACCAGTAAATTGCCCAGTATGACCTTCGAGCCCATCTGGTTCCACAGCGAATAGCGCTGTGAAATTTCGGGGTTCTGATTGATGCGGGCCTGGATCTGATAGGGACCGTAAAACAGCCGGTCTTTGGAAAAGGCGAACTCGAACAGATGGCCGTAATCGGCGCCGTCGCATCGCGCAGCGAGCCAGGAAATCATATTGTCGCGATTGTTCGGGCACATCGGCAGCATCAGGATGTACTCGGCGTGGGTTTCCCCCGGGAGCCGCATGATCACATAGTAGGGCTGCATCGTGACCGTTTCGTCCGCGAAGTTCTCCCGCGGAAACGACCACAAATCTTCACGATTATAGAACACCGCCGGATCCGTCATGTGGTAGGTGCGGTAGATGTCAGCCTGAATCAGGAAGAAATCCTCTGGGTAGCGGATGTGCGCGCGCAACTCCGGCGACATTGTGGACATTGGCACGAACATCGCCGGGTAAATTTTCTCCCAGGTACGAATAATCGGATCCTGTGGGTCCGCGACATAGAGCGTGATCTTCCCGGTGTAAGCGTTGATCACCGCTTTGACCGAATTGCGGATGTAGTTGATGCCGTCGGCGTTGCGCTGTGAGTAGGGGAAATGATCGCTGACGGTGTAACAGTCGAGAATCCAGTAGAGCCCGCCGTTGAGCACCACCATGTATGGATCGCGATCCTGGTTCAAAAACGGCGCCAGGGTTGCGACGCGCTCGCTGATATTGCGCCGCAACATGATACGCGTGCCGGCGATAATATTGCGGGTGACCAGCAGATTAATGTCGCGATAGTAATAGCTGAACAGCAGGCGACGTGCGATGCCGCTGATTGGCACTCCACCGTCGCCCTTGTAGTAGGTGTAAACGTTCTTGGTCCCGCGTGGGTAGTCGAATTCCGGCGTGGCCGCTTCGACCAGGCAATATACGTCCGGCTCCTGGCCGTAGTAGATGCCCGGATGGGTCACTTTGAAGCCAACGTCAGAGGCCGGCGGAATATCCTTGATATACAGAAGCGGCAGGCCCTCGGCGTCTTTGGCGTTGACCGGACTCATCACCAGCCCATAGCCGTGGGTAAATTTGATGTGCAGGTTGACCCAGGTCTGCGCGTTCTGCGGCAACAACCCAACGTTCATCTCGCGCGGCGACAGCATCACCTCGGTGTACTTATTGTCAACGTGATAGCGGTCGATATCGACGTTCTTGAAATCGTAGTAGAGGCGGATTTCCTGCAACTGCCGATAAGTTGTGATCAGTGGGCGCGGGTCCCATAGGCGGATATTTTCGATCGTGGTTGAGTCCTGGCTGAGTGAAGCGGGGGTGAGCTGACCGTGGCCGTTGAACGGCCTGACATCAACCGTATCGAGTTGATACGCGTGCCGTGTCATCTGGATATTCCGCACCAGGTACGGCTGCTCGACGTGCAGCTCGTCCGGCTTGACCCACAGCCGTTCGATTACCGGCTGGAGCAGATTGAGAACGATCGCCGGTGCGAAAAGAATGATTGCGGCGGCAACGGGCAGCCGCAAACCACGTTCACGGACGTTCCCGATACAGATCAGGAAGGCCACGATTGAGAGCGCCACCAACAGCCATAAACCCGGCTTCCACAGCAGGTGGTCCACATAACGCAGGCCAAAGACCACGCCGTTGCCCTGCAGCAGCAGCTCAAACCGTTCGAGCCAATAGCTATACGCACGTTGCAGGAAGAAAATCCCCAGCAGCACTGAAAGGTGAGCGGCGCAGGCTGGAGAAATCTGCGGTGGCGAGTCGCGGAAATCGAGCGCGCCACGAGCCCAATAAACCGCCACCGTCACCGCCGCCGTAAGAAACAGGCTCAGGAGGAAGAGATCACGCCAGTCTTCGAGCAGCGGCAGTTTGAAGACGTAAAATCCGACGTCGCGATGAAACGCGGCCTCCTTAACTCCAAACGGCACGCCGAAAACCGCCTTGAGATAGACGTCCCAACTCGAAGACTCGCCCTGTGCGACGAAGATGGCGAGAATGACCGCCACGGCGAACACCAGCAGCCGCCACGGAATACGATCACCGAGTGCGCGAATCAGCTCGGGCAGGTTAACCTCGACCATTTGATCGGGGCGCCGTACCACATGCAAGCGTTCATTTTGCTGGCTCAAATGGAGCGCGATCGAGCCGCTGATAAAGATGGCGGCGAAGGTGGCGATCCAGATCGCGACAAAAATCCCGATTTGGGTGAAGAGCGTCGTGGTGAAGACGCCACGATAGCCCAAAGCGGTGAACCACAGCAGATCCACCAGCAACGAGTCCGCGACGCTCAGAAGAATGAGAGCGACGATAATGATCGCCGCCAGGCCAAACAGAATTATTCTCGGGCGCATCAACCTCTTAGCTCAGGCGCCCCGCGCGACCTGGGCAACGTGTTCGCGGACCACGTCGGGCGGGCAGAGCCATAGGAACAGTTTCAAACATAGATAACCGACCAACAGCCAATCCAACTCGCCCACGATGGGAATCAAGTCCAGCTCGAGCGCCGGCGGAGTGATCAGCAGCAACAGCCCCATGAAGGGCACCATTTTCGCCAGAATCGAAACCCGCCTGTCAAGCATCAGACGATAAAATACGCGCAAAAACTGCGGCAGATATATCAC
>JBOHWM010000296.1:0-18601 GCA_050736555.1 Binataceae bacterium (SeqCode) | reverse complement strand
TTGCCGAGCCCGATGCCGCGCCCTTCCTGATGCAGGTATATAATCACGCCGGCCTCCGCGGCCAAGACCTGCCGGATCGATTCGGCTAATTGTTCGCCGCAATCGCAGCGCGAAGATCCGAACACGTCGCCGGTAAGGCATTCAGAATGGAGCCGCACCAAGGCTGGCCGTCCGCCGCCAACGTTACCCTTGACCAAGGCTAAATGCTCGCGGCCGTCGACCACGTTGCGAAATACGATACTGCGCAGTTCGCCATCTTCGATCATAAAAGGGGTCTCGGCGACGCGCTGCACCAGCAATTCGTTGGTCAAGCGATATGAGACGAGGTCGCGGACCAGACCGATGGGAAGCGAATGCTTCTCGGCGAATTCATACAGCGCGGGTGACCGCGCGGCTTCGCCATCGTCGCACAAAATCGCGCAGGTGGCCGCCATCGGCCGCATCCCGGAGACCCGCACCAGGTCGACCGCCCCTTCCGCCCGCCCCAACCGCATCATTACGCCCCCGCTCAGCGCCATCAGGGGAAGCACGTGGCCCGGCATTACCAAGTCTTCGGGAGCGGACTTGTCCGAGGCGAGCACGCTGATGGTGCGCGCGCGATCGTTGGCGGAAATCCCCGTGGTGACACCCTCGCGCGCCTCGACCAGCGCTCCCGCCTGTTCCATGGCTTCGCCGCCCAAGGTGGAAGGCACCAGAGGAATACCCAGTTCGCGCATGCGCCGTTCGGGAATCGCCACTGAGACGATACCGCGCGCTTCACGCGCCATAAAGTTGACGTGTTGCGGTGTGACTTTCTCAGCCGCCATCACCAAGTCGCCCTCGGCCTCTTCGCCGTAATCATTCACGAGCACGACCATTTGGCCGCCGCGGATACGGCTAAAAATTGCGTCCAACGAAGTGGCGGGCATAAGTTCCCTACGCTCTGGATATTACCATCCTCAAGCGCGCACGCAAAACCGATTCCTCAGCACGCGAAAATCACGACTTCATGCGCCAGAGCGACGATGATTGACAGGGGCTTCGATAAGCCAATCCTCCCCCACCATGCGTGCGTGCATCGGGCCAAGCCTGAGCGCGTCGCGCACCGTCGCACTAGACAAGCCCTCGACCGCCGCCAGACCGGTCCCGATGATGCGCGGCGCGAGGAAAAAAGCCACTCGATCCACCACCCCCGCATCCAACGCGGAAGCGGCCAGATGCGCACCGCCTTCGAGCAGTACCTTCGACCATCCACGTCGCGCGAATTCGCACATAAGTTCGTCCAGGCGCAACACACCCTCGCGTCCACTCACCGTCAGCACTTCAACGCCGGGATAATTATGCCGGGCGGTATCGAGATTATGTGCAGCCGTCACCAGAATCGTGGGCGCAGGCGATCGCAAATGGAAAACGACGGCGTCGTGAGGAGAACGCAAATGCCCGTCGATAATCACTCGCACCGGATCACGTCCGCCTTCAATACGGCAGGTCAAACGCGGATTGTCGGCGATAACCGTGCCCGCGCCGACCATCACGACGTCGGACTCGCGGCGCCATTGATGGACCAGCAAGCGCGACTGCTCAGAACTGACCCAGCGCGCGTCGCCGTTTTGCGCGGCAATTCGCCCGTCGAGCGAGGTCGCGAGCTTGAGCACGACAAAAGGACGCCCGCGCGTGACACGCGTGATGAAGCCCTCGTTAAGCTCGCGGCATTCGGCAGCAAGCACGCCCACGACGGTTTCGATGCCGGCGCGCTTTAAAATCGCGAGGCCACGCCCTCTCACTGGGGGGTATGGGTCGAGGCATCCAGCCACGACTCGACTTACCCCGGCTTGTACCAGCGCCGCCGCGCATGGTGGCGTTTTCCCCTGATGCGCACACGGTTCGAAGGAAACATATACGGTGGCGCCGCGCGCGCGTGCGCCAGCCGCACACAAGGCCTCGGCTTCGGCGTGTGGCCGGCCACCGACACCGGTGATACCACGTCCAACAATTTTGCCGTTGCGAACAATCACGCATCCGACGGCGGGGTTTGGCGATGTCAACCCGAGTGCCTCGCGCGCTAAGGCCAGGCATTCGCGCATGAGGAATTCATCGCGGACGGTCCAGAGCGCGGCGTCAGATGGCGGGTTCGCCCTTTTTTTCCTTGAGCTGGCCGGCGTCCGTGGCATTTTCCTTGCGCACTCTGATCAGATCTTCGAGTTCGTGCATGAACTCGTCGATATCCTTGAAGGAACGGTAGACCGAGGCGAAACGCACATAAGCCACCTGGTCAACCGCATGCAGTTCGTTCATCACCGCACCGCCAATGAACGAACTCGGAACTTCCTTGCCACCGCGTTCGGCCACCGCTGTTTCGATACTATCGGTGATGCGTTCGATGGTCTCCATCGAAACCGGCCGCTTTTCGCACGCGCGTTTGAGCCCACCGACAATTTTGGCACGATCGAACGGTTCACGCCGGTTGTCCTTCTTGACCACCATCGGCGCGATCTCTTCGACTCGCTCGTAGGTGGTGAAACGCCGCTTACAGACCGCACACATACGCCGCCGCCGGATAGTCGCGCCGTCGCTCGACATGCGCGAATCCACCACGCGATTACCGCGATCACGGCAAAAAGGGCATCGCATGCCTAAAGTTTAGACCTTGCGCTTGAGTAGCGACATCATCCGCGACATGACCGCCTGATCACTCCGGCATGACTCACGAATGGCATTGGCAGCCAAAACGAGCGTGCGGCGGCTGTGAGGCGGGAACCGGCCGCGAGCTTACGCGCGGCCTCCCGAATTCCGTTGCTTTCAATGAAGGTGGGACAAAGGGCTCAACTCTTATGGGCCTCGATATAGTTGACCACGTCCTTGACGGTACGGATTTTCTCGGCGTCCTCGTCCGAGATTTCCATGCCATATTCCTCCTCCAGCGCCATCACGAGTTCCACAATGTCGAGCGAGTCGGCACCGAGGTCCTCGATAAAAGAAGCCTCGGGGGTAACTTCCTCCGCCGACACACCGAGTTGCTCGCTGATAATCTCGCGAACCTTGGTTTCGACGTCTCCAGCCATCGCTGTTCTCAATCCTCCTGCCAGCCCGGGTAAAGTCGTTGCCGGGAATTAAATTCGCGAAGTACGCACCGCCGAAGGCCGTCGTGCGGCGCTTCGCTCGCCCTTACCGGTTCAAGCTTAAGGGTCCCCGAAGCTTAACAGCGCAGCTTAGGTAGTTGAAGATGAGTAGGCAAGTTTGTGCCGACCTTATCCGACATTTTCTCGGCCGCCGTTTTCAAGCACCTTGCTTGAGCGCCTGGACGGATGAGCGCAATGACTCCGGATCTTCGACAGGCCGCACCTTCACGTTGCGATTGATACGCCGCATCAAGCCCGCCAGCACCCGTCCGGCGCCAAACTCGACCGCTTCGTTGGCTCGCGCCGCGACCACCGCCATCGATTCTTCCCAGCGCACAGGAGCCGTGATCTGCTCGAGCAGCAGCCGCTTAACCTCTTTTGTGTCGCGATTAATTTCCGCCGTAACGTTAGCCACCACTCCAAAATTGAAATCGCGCAATGACAGTGGGGCAAGCACTTTCGTCATACCGTCGCGTGCCGGCCGCATCAGCGGAGAGTGAAAGGGCGCGCTGACTTTAAGCTCGACCGACGCTGAGCCGCCACGGCTTTTGGCTATTTCCAACGCGCGCCGCACCGCGCCCGCATTACCGGAAATGACCACCTGTCCGGGAGCGTTGAGATTGGCCGGCACGGCAATTTCTCCAGCAACGGAAACCTCGGCGCAGATGGTGCGCACGGCCGCCAGATCCAATCCGATCAAAGCCGCCATCGTGCCTTCGCCCGGCGGACACGCCTCCTGCATCAGGCGTCCGCGTTCGCGCACGGTCTTGAGCGCGTCGCCCAGTTCAATCACGCCCGCGGCGACCAACGCGCTGTATTCGCCCAAGCTATGACCGGCAGCTAATTCCGGCTTCACGTCGCATTCAGACGCGAACGCCCGCAAGGCCGCGATAGAAGTCACGAGCGTCGCCGGCTGGGTATTGGCAGTCAGGCGCAACTGCTCTTCGGGTCCCTCGAAACATAAACGCGAGATTGAAAACCCCAGCGCCTCATCCGCCTCGGCGAATACTTCGCGAGCGGCCGGAAATTCCCGGATGAGTTCCGCACCCATTCCAACCTTCTGCGCGCCCTGGCCCGGAAAGAGAAATGCAATTTTCATAACACGGCTTTCATATCGAAAAGGGTCTTTATGAAACCTGCTGCCCGATGCGCAACCCCGCTTAGGCGGGTTCGCTCTTGTCGGGCACCGCCTTAGCGGTCGCCTGGGGCTCAGTCTGGGCCGCCTCCGGCAAAGTCTCGGGTGGGTCCGCCGATGTATTATGCGCGGGCTCGGCCATGAGAGCGGTGCCGTTGGACTTGATCGCCTCCGCGCCATCAAACACCGTGGTTATGGGTACCGGCGCGGGTAGGCCAATCCGATGGTTATTCTCGATGACCGGATTGTGAAGATCAGGTCCGCTGGGTTCCGAGTGTTCCAACTCCGGCCAAACGCCATCCTCTTCGATGTGGCCTGCCGCGTTCTCTCCCCGATGGCGATGAAGGCGTTCGCGCATGCGCAGGAAGACCCCGCGAATGCCCTTGTTCGAAGGCCGCACGATCATAGTTGCCGGACAGTGCTTGAGTAACTCCACGATCTCGACGTTGACCTGCCGCACCAAGGCTTCGTTAGCCGCCGCGCGCACCGCGTTGCGAATCGCGCGCGCGTTGGAAGAGCCGTGCGCGATGATTGCCACCCCGTTAACGCCCAGCAACGGCGCACCGCCGTATTCCGATGGGTCCAACCGCTCCCTGAGTGAACGCAACTTAGTGCGCACCAGCATATAGGCCAATCGCCGCAACAGACCCCTGCCAAACACTTCACGCAGGTTGCCCATCATGAAGGACGCGAACCCTTCCATGGTCTTCAAGGCAACGTTGCCGGTAAAGCCATCGGTGACGATCACATCGGCTTTGGCGCGATTGATGTCGCGTCCTTCCACATAACCGATGTAATTGATGTGCGGCTCCATCTGGCGCAATGCGGCCGCCGCCGCACGCGTCAAATCGGTGCCTTTGGAATCTTCTTCGCCATTTGAAAGCAGGCCGACGCGGGGCCGCGCAACGCCGTGCACGCAATGCCAATACACGCTGCCCATTACTCCAAACTGGAGCAGGTTAAGCGGCCTAACGTCGGTGTTGGCTCCAGCGTCAATCAACAGTGCGAGTCCGCCGGTGGTCGGCGCCGGTGACGCGATTGCGGGGCGATCAATTCCGGGCAGGGTGCCCAGAATTGCCATTGCCGCCGCCATCACCGCCCCCGAATTACCAGCACTGACAAACGCGTCAACGCGGCCGCGTTTGACCAGTTCGAGCCCAACGTGAATGGACGATTCCGGCTTTCCTAACACGGATTCGAGCGGTGAATCATCCATCGCCACCACTTCGGGCGCGTGCTCGATGGTGAGAGCCAAGCTATGAGCGTGATGCTCGGCGAATTCTCTCGTCAGCATTTCGCGATCGCCGACCAGCACAATTTCGGCACGCAAGTCGCGGGCGGCAAGCAGCGCACCTTCGATCACGGCCTTAGGCGCCAGATCGCCGCCCATTGCGTCAAGCGCGATTCTCACAACATGCCTCGGCCTGGCCTACTGCTCGATTTGCACCAATTCGCGTCCGCGATAGTTGCCGCAATGACGGCAAACATGATGAGGCAGCGTGGGTTCGCCGCAGTTGGAGCATGCGATCGGATTGACCGGACGCAAGGCGTCGTGGGCGCGGCGCTTGTTGCGCTTTGAGCTTGAGGTGCGGCGCTTGGGTGCTTGCATGTCTTCTTCTTCCTGCTAAATCTTCGGCTCGTTTTTAGAATATCCGCCAAGCAGGGTTCACCTGCCTCTAACGGCGCGCCTTGAGCGAGCGCAAGGCCGCCAGACGCGAATCAAAGGCCTCATCCCGGCAGCCACAATCGCCTTCGTTCAGGTTCGCACCACAATGCGGACAGAGACCCTGGCATTCCTCGCGGCATACCGGCCGCTCAGTCAAAGCCAGCAGCACCTGCTCGCGGATAAGCGGGGTCAGGTCAACCTGTTCGCCTTCATAAAGTGAAAATTCCAAATCCTCCGCGCGCAGATCCGCCTGATGATCGTAGCCGATTACGCGCGGCGCCAGCACATAGCGGAAGGCGCGTTCGCGTGACAACTCGAACTCCTCCGCGCAACGCGCGCATCGCGCCCACGTTCGCGCCTGGAGTTCGCCTTGGAAAAACAGTTCAGTACCCGCGCGATAATATGACAGGTCCACAGCGATCGACGCTTCCAGCCGGTATTCAACGAGCGGACCTTGTGCGAGGATACGATTAACTTCCTGTTCCGATTCGGCGAACGAAAGCTCTTTCGCCTCGGCCGTTATGTCTTCGACCCGAAGCTTCACAATCATCACCCCCAAGGCCATAGGAGCGCAAACGACGATTATTGCACGTCATCAGGGCCGGTCCAATACGCCCCAATTAATATAAAAGGCACATCCCAACGGACAAAATACACGGCGAAATTGGACGTTATGATTCGCCAGCCTATTCAGTCATGGACTCTAAAAGTCCTCGAGGTCAGGCAGCCGCGCGCGCTGGCAATCCGAGCAATCGTGCATAAGACTGGGCGGAGTGCGGCCGCCGGACGGCTCGCGGTCTGGCCGAATGCGAAGTCGTAGATTCATCGCAGCCTGCGTGATCCTGATATTCGCACTCAGCGCGTCCACCGCAAGCGCGGTACCGCCGCCACTGCATCCCGGAGCAATCGGCGAACCACTTAAACCAGCGCCGTATGTTCTGAGGGCTCCGGTCCAGCGACTGCCGCCCGCCGCGATACAAATTCGCGGCGCGACTATCAACGTCACTTTCGCGGGAGGCAAGCTCGCTTTGCCGCCCGCACGGGTGATGTTGTGGATAACAACAGCGGTCCGCGCCGTGACGGATTATTATGGCCGCTTCCCGGTCAATCACGCCAACATCAGAATCATCCCGGTGAGTGGGCGCAAAGGCGTTCTCTATGGCCATACCTGGGCCGACCATGATGTCTTCACCGACGTCTACGTCGGCCAGTATACGCAACCTTCCGATCTCGATAACGACTGGGTGATGACGCATGAGATGGTTCATTATGCCTTTCCCTCCCTCGAGCACGATCATCACTGGCTCGAAGAGGGACTTGCCACCTACGTCGAACCAATCGCGCGGCTTGAAGCAGGCGACCTGAACGCGGCAACCGTATGGAGCGAACTGGTTGAGGGGCTGCCGCGCGGCCTGCCGCGCCACGGCGACCGCGGTCTCGACCATACTCATACCTGGGGCAGAACCTATTGGGGTGGCGCGATGTTCTGCCTGCTGGCAGATATTCACATCCATCAGCAAACGCATAATCGCCGCGGGCTGCGGGACGCGCTGCGCGCGATCGTTGCCCACGGCGGCAATATTGAGGCTCAATGGTCAATCGAGCGGGCTCTGAACACCGGGGATCGCGCGGTTGGTGTGCCGGTGCTCGCGCGTTTATACGACGAGATGAAATCAAAGCCTGTGGCTCCGGACTTTGCGCACCTATGGCGCCAGCTCGGCGTCCAGCCCGAGGGCGATATGGTGGCGTTCAGCGACAATGCCCCGATGGCGCGCATTCGGCGCGCGATCGCCTTCAATCCAAGGCCAAAAAATGTGGCCCGCACCGGTTCGCCCGTTCCCCGCGATATGAGCCTTTTGCCCTGAGCCGCTCGATCATCCGCGCTGCTGAGTTTTGTCAACGCCGATCTGCGGGCAATCAGGCAGCAGAGCGCATCCCGCGCAGTTTGGCCGGCGGGCAAAACATACCCGTCGTCCATGCAATATCAGCCGCATCGAAAATGGCGTCCAGTCGGACGATGGCCTGAGTGCGCATAAATCGAGTTCGATTTTGTCCGGCTCGAAATGACGTGAGAGTCCGAGCCGTCGTGACAGACGCCGTACATGCGTATCCACGACCATTCCGGGCTTATTGTAAACATGGCCCAGGATGACGTTGGCGGTTTTGCGGCCAACCCCCGGCAGAGTCACGAGTTCTTCCATCCGTTGCGGCACCTGACCGTTGAACCGCTCCCGCAGCCGGCCTGCGCATTCTTTCAACGCTCGCGCTTTTTGCCGGAAAAATCCGGTAGTAACGATCAGCTCCTGAATTTTTTCCAGCGGCGCCGCCGCCATAGCGGTCACCTCGGGTATCTGGCGGAATAGCTCCGGCGTCACGCGATTGACCCGCTCATCGGTACATTGCGCGGATAGGATAGTCGCGACCAGGCACTGCCACGCGTCGCTGAATTCGAGGCTGATGCGCGCCTCGGGATAAAGTTTGGCAAGCGTTGCCGAGATGCGGCCCGCGCGTGCCACATTGTCCTGGGCATCAAACCGGCGAGAACGACGGGGATGGGCACTAGCCTTTGTGACAGTTTCGCCAGCGGTTTCTTTCGTGTGTGAGATAGGCTTCATAGGAAGCGTTGGTACTCATCATGACCGGGACTCGATGAGTTCATAAACTGCTCTCGAGCATTATCAATCGTTTTCCGAATCGCTCACGCTTCTCGCATCAACCTGGCCTTGAGACAAATGCACGGAGCGCATGAAATGTTCGAGTTCGGCGCACTCGCGCGCATGATCCCATCCGAATTCACCAGCCATGATATGCGCTACCGCTGGCGCGGCGGCGGCGGCATGATGGGGTGCCCGCCAGACCATTGCCGTGCGCCTAATCAGGAAATCGGCGACTGAACGCGCCATCTCGGCACGCACGGTATACACCACTTCGGCTCCAATCGCGGGCGCCCCAGGCGCCAACCGTGCGGCCAATTCCGCGCGCCGATGAGCCAGTCGCGCAATCTGTGCCGCGCGCTGGCCATAACGCCCGATCAGCATTGGACGGATGTCCAAGGGCAATTCCGCCATCGCGCGCCGATAAACATCCGCTTCTTTCGTATCCATGGTTAACGGACGCGCGCCGGGCAAGGGGACTTCCGTGGTGACGGCTTTGATTCCGCGTCGTCCCAGTGCCGCGCCCAGCCGGTCGACCACCCTTTCGGCCATTTCACGATGAGTGGTAAGCTTGCCACCCGCGATGGTTTGTAATCCCGAAGGGCTGACGCTGGTCACATCCTCGCGCGAAACCGCCGACGGTCGCAGCCCGCGTCGCCCCGCCGTGAGCGCGCGCAGCCCTGCGAAGCTGTACGCAATATCGCCGGGAGTGATCCGGGCATCAGGCAGGACGCCGGCGACCACTCCGAGCAAATAGGTGATGTCCTGGGCGTCGGCGACAACATTGGCGCGGTCGCCAGCGTAATCGGTGTCGGTGGTGCCGATCAGCACGTAGCCATCATGGGGCATCACGAACACGACGCGACCGGCGCCATCGTTGAGCAGCAGGGCGTTGCGCAAGGCCAGCAGCTTGGCGCTGACCACCAGATGAACGCCCTTGGTCAGCCGTATCGCGGGAGCGGCCTGCGCATCGTCCATCAGCCGAATATCGTCGCTCCAAGGACCAGCGGCATTGATAAAGCGACGCGCCCGCAATTCGAATTCCGCGCCATCCGCGAGATCGCGCAGATGCGCGGCGGCGAGCTTCCCGCCATTTTTCGAAAATCCCGCCACTGCCACATAATTCGCGACCGCCGCGCCGTGGTAGGCAGCGTCCAGCACATTCTCCAGAGTCAGGCGCGCATCATCGCCCCAAGCGTCGAAATAAACCGCTCCGCCGGTCAGTCCGGTGGTCTTCAACTTTGGCTCGAAATCGCTGACGCGAGCCGCCGCGAGACGGTGATGGCGTTCGCCCCGCGGCGCGCCTGCCAGCAGGTCATACAGAATGAGTCCGGCGCTAAGAGCGAATCGGCCCGGATGATCGCCGCGATAGACCGGCACCAGAAAACGAAGCGGGAGTACCAGATGAGGCGCCGTCACCAAGCGCAGGCGTTCGCGCTCGCGCAAGGCGCCGCGGACCAAACGCAATTGTCCCTGGGGCAAATAGCGCAGGCCGCCATGAATCAGTTTCGACGAGCATGACGAAGTCGCTCCCGCAAAATCCGCGCGCTCGACCAAGGCTACGCGGAAGCCACGCATCGCGGCGTCGCGCGCGATTGCCGCGCCGTTGATGCCGCCGCCGATTACAGCGACGTCAAAAGATTCGTCGCGCAGACGGCGCAACTGCTCGTCGCGCTCAATGCGCGCATGGGCGCGGCCGATTTGTTGAACCGCTGGCACTTTAGAAGATGGCGCGAGCAGACGCGTTCATCAGCGTCCACAGCGTCACGTTAGGCTGGGCGGTAAAATATCGATTCGCCAAAATGACGCGCGCGCGTCACTCGGCGTCTTCCTCGAAGGAATAGCGCTCTTCAGCCCATGGATCGCCATGACTATGGTAGCCGCGCACCTCCCAGAATCCACGCTGATCCCTGATGCGGAATTCGATTGCCCGCACCCATTTGGCACTCTTCCAGCCGTAGAGCTTCGGCACCACCAGCCGCAAGGGACAGCCGTGGTCGGGCTCAAGCTCACGGCCGTCTTGACGATACGCCAGCATCACGTCATCGTCGAAAAATTCCTTGAGCGGCAGGTTGGTGGAATAACCACCGTCGCAATGAATCACTACAAAGCGCGCGTCGGGTTTGATTTTCACCGGCTTGAGCAACTCGCTGATCCTGAGGCCTTCCCACGCGTTATCGAAACGCGACCAGGTGGTCACGCAATGAAAATCCGAGACCTGCCGTGACATTGGCAGGGCACGCACTTGCTGATAATTGAGCCGCAGCGGCGTTTCCACCAGCCCGAACACGCGGAAATCCCATTTTTCCGGATGGAAGCGTGGGGTCGATCCATAGCTGAGCACTGGAAAGCCAGTGGTCAGGTATTGTCCGGCTGGCAGGCGCCGACCGCGTACTTCCAGTTCAGCAATCCGCTTTGAACTTCTCATAAAACATCAATAGCGAAGGTTTGGAACTGGTGAAAGCATGGTTGCGTTCATCCACCGTTCTTCATCGAGCGCAAAATCGCGGTGGTCATTTCATCGGTGCTCGCCTTACCGCCCAAATCCGGCGTGAGCGCCCGGCCCCCCCGCAGCACGCGCCCAACCGCCATCCGAATCAGTTCCCCAGCCTTGGGATAGCCGACGTAATCGGCCATCATCGCGCCGGAGAGAATTGCGGCAATTGGATTAGCCACGTTGTGGCCAGCGATATCCGGAGCGGTTCCATGCACCGCCTCGAAAATAGCGCCGTGCTCGCCATAATTGGCACCAGGCACCATGCCGAGCCCGCCGACCAGTCCCGCGCAAAGATCGGAAACAATATCACCGTAAAGATTTTCCAGCAGCAGAGTGTCGAAACGGCCGGGCTCACTCACCAGGCGCATGCAGGCCGCGTCCACGATCTGCTCGTCATAATGGATATCCTTGTATTCGGCTGCCACTTTGCGCGCGCATTTTAGAAAAAGGCCGTCTGACAGTTTCATGATGTTCGCCTTGTGAATCGCCACCACCGACTTGCGCTGATTGCGCCGCGCATATTCAAAGGCGAACCGCGCGATACGGGTGGAAGCGCGCGCAGTGATTATCTTGACACTTTCGACCACACCGGGCGTCACCTCATGCTCGATGCCGGCGTAGAGATCCTCGGTGTTTTCGCGCACCACCACCAGGTCGACATTGCGAAAAGGAGTATGCACTCCGGCGAAACTGCGGGTTGGTCGCAGATTGGCATAAAGATCGAACGTCTTGCGCAAATAAACGTTGATCGAACGGTAGCCCTCGCCCACGCGCGTCTCCAACGGTCCCTTGAGTGCGACGCGGGTGCGTTTGAGTGAACTAATCAGTGTGTCTGGCACCGCGGTGCCATATTTTTTTAGTGCCGCCGCCCCGGCTTCCTGCCGATCCCATTCAATCCGAACTCCCGCCGCGTCCAGGATCCGGATAGCCGCGCCAATTACCTCCGGACCGACACCGTCGCCGGGAATCAGAGTCGCTTTATGAACGCGAAAGTCGCCGCCTTCACCGCCGGACTGCTCAGTTTTCTTCACGCCGCGCCTCACGCAATCCATTCATCTGATATGCAACCCTCCGCGCGCCACGCTGCGCCCGCGGTCAAACCCGCAAGCGCGGAGTCAAAGCGCGCCGTTGTCAGTGCCCTCAAACCTGAAAGTTTATCAGAGCGATGAACACATCCGCGACATTGGTGCCGGTAGGTCCGATCAAAAGCGCATCGCCGAGCGCTTTGAACAACGGATACGAATCGTTGCGATGGAGCGCCACCTGAGCATCGAATCCAGCTTCGCTGGCGCGGGCAATTGTCTCGGGCGTGATGATCGCGCCGGCCGCGTCGGTGGGACCGTCAACGCCGTCGGTGCCCGCGAAGATCGCCATGATGCACCGTCCCGCGCCGCGAACCCCCAATTCCAGCGCCATCGCCAGCGCACACTGTTGCGCACGTCCGCCGGCTCCCGTGCCCCTGACCGTAACCACCGGCTCGCCGCCCGCGATCATGCAGACGCGCTCCTGGGTAATTGCGCATACTTGGGCAGCCAATTGAGCGCCCAGTTGGTCAGCCTCGCCATGCAGATCACGCACCCGCACAACCTGGTATCCGAGTCCCGCGCCGGCTTCCGCCGCGGCATCGATCGCGATGCGGTTGTCGCCCACGATCACGTTGGTGACGCGCTCGAATCGCGGATCGCAGGGTTTCAGCGTTTCCATAATTTCTCCCGCGACCCCGCGTTCAAGCCGGTCTCGTATCGATTCCGGCGCACGACCCCACAATCCGCGCCGCTTCAGCACCGCGATAGCTTCGTTATAGGTCGTAGGATCGCTCGCGGCCGGCCCGGACCCGATCGTGCCGAGGTCATTACCGGGCACGTCCGACATGACCAGCGCGACCACGCCGACGCCAGGGAGTGCGGTCAATAACCCACCGCCCTTGATCGCCGACAGATGCTTGCGTACGGCGTTAAGCTCATGAATATTCGCGCCCGCCCGCATCAGCGCCGAGGACAGCGCGGCCTTATCGGCAAGGCTGATACCGGCGGCGGGCACCGCCATCAAGGCTGAAGCACCGCCGCTGAGCGCAAGCACAAACAATTCGTCCCGCGCTGTCGCGTGGGCAAAATCCAGTGCCGCTCGTCCCGCGATTTCGGAAGAAGCGTCGGGGATCGGATGCGCCGCGTGCAGGAGCTTGATTCTTGGCCAAACTGGATTGGCAACTTCGATGGACGGATCAGGGGCAGCGGCGCTTGGTCCGGGCGCAATCACTAGTCCCACAGACAAGCGATCGTCCAAGCGATGCGCCAGCTCGGCTGCCATCCCCAATGCGGCCTTGCCCACGGCCAACATCCGGATTTTTGGCGCGTCGTTGAGTAGGTGACCAACTTCAACCGCGCCGCCATTCATCGCCTGGGCCTGCCCCAGGAAGGCGCGAGTGATCGCGCGTCGCGGTTCGACCGCGCTCACGGCGGCCGCATACAAATTGATCAGATGGGCGCGCGCCCTCGAGCGCCGGCTCTTATTCGCTGTTTGATCCATCGCAAATACGTCTACGGCAAGATTATCCCACCCGCTCTTAACTCGCACGTGATGTCATCGCGAAGCTTAGACCGTGAACCGCTCGGCGCATCTTGGAAGCTGGCAATTCATTCGCCTAAGCGCGCTGGGCTTCAAAAAAAGCGACCGATCCAAAGTCGCGCCGCCATCCCGTACGGGGGTGCTGTTCCGGCCGCCCCTTCCGCCTCATTTCCAAACCTTGGATCAGTCATGTCACAAGCTCCGCTCAGAATGACAATTGAGCTGTGCGGAGCTTTCCGAGATGACAGCGGGGTCGCCGCTAACAAATTGCTTGCGTGGTAGCCCGGCAAGAGGTCACAAAATCGAGTGGCCAATAATTCATCGAAGCTTTTTTTTGGAATTCGCCAAGCGCGGACGTAAGGCGCGGACGCTGCCGTCAAGCCGCGAGGCAACGAGCACCAGGTCGGCCATCTTGAGGAACAGTCCGGTTCCGACCACGCCCGCTATCGCCAGCAGTTCGCGCTCAAGCCGTGTGGCGTTGCCAATCTGGCGGGTACCGCAGTTCAGGACCAGATTGCCGTTGTCGCTGATGTAAGCCGACCCGTCGGAATTTTTGCGAATTTTCGGCCTGAGTCCCAACCGGCTGATTTCACGCTCGCAATAGGGTAAGGCAAACGACACCACTTCGACCGGTAAATTGCCATGTTCGCCCAGGCGCTTGACCAGTTTCTCATCGCCGACCAGGAAAACCGTGCGGCGTGAAAAGGCGGCAACGATTTTTTCGCGCACCATCGCGCCGCCGTTGCCCTTGATCAGATTAAGCCGGGGGTCAACCTCGTCGGCGCCGTCAAAATCAATGTCAATTCTGGTGACGTCAGCCAAATCGTCGATAACTTCGAGCCCGACTTCGCGGCCCAATTGCGCGCTCGCGTGGGAAGTCGGCACACCGCGCACCTTGCGTCCGCTTTCACCCAGGGCCCGAATAAACGCACTGGCCGCACGCCCCGTACCCAATCCGAGGGTCTGGCCGTCCTTGACGTAACGCAAGGCATAACGGCCGAGCGCGTCGAGATAAGCGAGATCGGCGGCGGTCTCCAAGTCGAAACTCAGCGACAATGAGCAGTGATCAACTTCTGCCGTTACGCATCAGCTGCATGAATTCCTGGCGCGTATCCATATTGGTACGAAACACCCCCAGCATCGCCGATGTCGTGACATACGAGTTCTGCCTTTCCACCCCGCGCATGCGCATGCACATATGCTCGGCCTCGAGCACGACCGCGACCCCCAGCGGCTCAATTTCATCCATGATGGTCTGCGCAATCTGGGTGGTCAGGCGTTCCTGCACCTGTAGCCGGCGCGCGTAAATCTCGACCATCCGGGCGATCTTCGAAAGCCCGACGATCCGCCGGTTAGGCAAATAGGCGACATGCGCTTTGCCCATGAACGGCAGCATATGATGTTCACACAGCGAGTAGAAATCGAGATCCTTGCACAGGATCATTTCCTGGTATTCTTCCTCGGTAAACAACGCGCCGTTTATCGCGACTTTTGGATCCTGGGCGTAGCCTCGAGTGAGATATTCAAGCGCCTTGACCAGCCGTATCGGCGTGCGCGCCAACCCCTCGCGTTCCGGATCTTCACCGATATGACGCAATAGCACTCGTACGGCTTGTTCGGCGGTCACCTGGTCTTGAGCCATGTCGTCGCTTCCTTTAATCCTAGCGGGAATGGCGGCGGCTCCATTCCAGGGCCAGTTCGATAGCAAGCGAAGGACCGCCGCCGCTCATGATATTAAAGCCTGCCACGTCAGCAGCCAGCGCGTCCATCAGCTTGAGATTGTGGTCCAGCGACATTCGCCGCACATCGGTCTCCGCGACGCCAGCGAAGCGTTCCAGGTGCGGATGCGCTTCGCTTAGATCCTTGATCTTTTCCTTCATATAGTCCGCCATCGATTCGCGTTTGATCGGCAAGATGCCGAGCACCGTAAATAGGCCATGGCGGTGCGCCGCTTCGGCGAATCGGAGGGCCACGTCACGTTCGAACACCGGTTGCGTAATCACGAAACGTGCGCCGCCGACGGCTTTGCGCCGTAGTAGTTCGAGTTCGCGCCCGAGGTTGGCGCGATTCGGATTGGCTACCACCCCGGCAATCATATTCGGCGGCATTTTCAGCAGCCGCTTGCCTTCACCGGTGTCGCCGCGGTTGAGATCGGCAATCGTGCCCAACAAGCTGAACGTATCGAGGTCGTGGACTGGGCGCGCCCCCGCGCTGCCGTCCGCGGGAAGCTTGTCCCCCCGCAAAGCGACCACGGCATCGATTCCGAGCGCGCCGGCGCCAAGCAAATCGGACTTGAGAGCGAAGCGATTGCGATCACGGCAGGAGACGTTGAGTACGACCGGCATCAAGAGCCGGGCCTTGATCATGGAGGCGAATACCAAGCCCGACATTTTCACCCGGCCCAAGGCATTGTCGGCCAGATTGATGGCGTCAACATGGCCTTGCAGCGCGGCGAGCTTGTCTAGCAGCAACTCGGCGTTGATACCACGCGGCGGAGCGATCTCCAACCATAGCGCCGATCGGGAAGCACCCAAATTTTCGAGTAATGCGCTCAAAGGTCCGCCCGGATGGCCAATCACTCGAACAGCATGGGCGAGTGAGCGTGGAATGACGAGTGTGGGAAGCTCATCGCGCGGACTGTGACTTGATAAATCAGGCTTTCAGGCGTTCGTTGGCCTTGACTTTTTGATACTTGCGATAGTCATATCCGGTCGCCATCGCCATCAGCAAGGCCTCCATCCCGCCCTCCTTTTCACGACGGAGCACGCGCAAGCGGTCGAAAAATTCATTGAAATCCTTACCCACTCTGGTGATGCCGTCGTTGTGCGGTTTAAGGAAGAAGTCGTGCAGCCGTGTCACCGTGAAACGCAGGGAAGAATAGCGCAATTCATTGGGAAACGCGTCCCATTCGGCCAGCGACAGAGTGCGTACGGTCTCGTAACCGCGCAGCAGGTTGCGGAAGCGGTCAAGCGAATAGGCGCCCTCAATAAAGCAAAGCGCATTAACGCAGGTGGCGATGTCGAAAATGAACTTGCCACGGCAGGCCGCTTCAAAATCGAGCACCGCCGTCAGCTTTTCACCACGAAACAGCAAGTTGTCCGCGAACAAGTCGCCGTGAATGATCCCCTTGGGCAGCTTCCCTTCCAGGTAACGCGTCAGGTAATCGATCTCGTCTTCAAGCGTCCGCATAGTCTTGCGGAAGTAATTCGGCAGGCGCGTACGCACCGTCAGATACAGATCGGCGATACGCTCGAAGCTGAAACGATTATCAATACCCTTCTTGTAGCCCTTGCCGATGACGTGCAATTCGCCAAGCGCACGTCCGACGGTCTCAAGCTGAGTTGGTCGCAGACGCGCGGCCGACAAAACGCGTCCGTCGTAATAGCGGAAGAGCGAAACACACTTGCTGTCGAAATCGCGGTAGAAGCGCCCGGTACGGTCCTGCATCGGATGCGGGCAGGGAAATGAATGCTTGCGCAAGAAGGTGAGCAGGTCGATTTCACGCCTTACTTCACTTTCGCTCTTAACCTCGTCGACTCGCAGCAGGAACTTGCCTTTGCCGGTTTCGAGCAGATAGTTGCTGTTGACGGAGCCCTCCGGCACCCCGACAACATTAACAACGCGCCCGAAGTTGTAATCCTCCGCGAGCTCTTCGAGAAAGGTTTTGCTGAGCTCCGTGTAAACTGCCATGAAGTTGGAGACGGTGGCTAATCACCCGCGGCCATACTAGAACCTCGTAGGTGAAACGTCAACTGGAACGCGAAAAAAGCAAGCTTTTTCACTTCACAAGCCAGAAAAGAGCAGCAGCGCTAACCTTCGAAGCGCCGCGCCTTGCAGGATTTAGCTGGTGCTCTCCCTGAAAGGGCCGGGAGAAAATAAGGGAAGCAATTTCCACGGCAGCTCCGTGGGCGGGCGAGTCCGCGAGCACGTCGGTCAAAGCAAGGCTCACGTGCTCGGCTTCACTTCGTTCCGTCTAGCGAGGGGCTGCGGCATAATCACGAAGCATCATGCGCGATTTCAACCCAATGCCGTGAGGGACACCGCCATGCCCAAAGACGTCTCTGGCAAAAAAGGCAACCCTGCCGCACGCGTCACTCGGAGCGCAGGCAAATCCGCCAAAGCCGAACCAGTTTCCGATAGTTCAACTGGCCTGGAAGGCAAAAAAGCACCGACATTCGTTCTACCCGACCGCGAGGGGCGCCCCGTCGCTCTCAAGGACCTGCTCAAGCAAGGCAACCTGGTGCTCTATTTCTATCCCAAGGATATGACTCCCGGCTGCACCACCGAAGCATGTGGTTTTCGCGATCGCATTGATGACATCCGGAAAAGCGGCGCAGTGGTGGTGGGAATTAGTGGTGATTCGAGCGGCTCACATCAGAAGTTCACGGACAAATACGCGCTGAATTTTCCCTTGCTGAGTGACTCGGACGTGCGGGTCGCCAAGGCTTACGGGGTCTACAAAAAGAAAAAGCTGTACGGGCGCGAGTTCATGGGCATCGAGCGCACCACGTTCCTGATCGACCAACATGGCAAGATTCGCAAAGTTTTTCCCAAGGTGAAGGTCAGCGGCCACACCGACGAGATCATCGGCGCACTGACAGAATTGGAACGTTAAGAAGCGAATATCCGCTGGTTCGGCATAAAAATGGGCGCGACGTATATCACGCCGCGCCCATGTCACTCCCACGCGCCTTAATATGGAGGCCGCGTTGCCTAACGCATGATCATCATCAGGCCCGCCGGGCTACCGTATTTGACGCCGTTCATGTACTCCTTGGGCGAATTGTGATCGAGAAACGGCTTGCGCTTCCATTTGTTGCCGAAGCCGGACCAGACCGTCGCGTGCGTGTTCTGCAGGTCCCACGCCATCGACGCAACGCAGTCCCACGTATGTCCGAGTCCCGGCACGTCGCCGATGTCATTGAAATAGGCTATCGATTTCCACAGCTTGCTGTTCGAATCGTAAAGATCGACCCAGTCTCCATC
>JBOHWM010000295.1:0-4580 GCA_050736555.1 Binataceae bacterium (SeqCode) | reverse complement strand
GCTCGTGTCTGAGCCGTTGCGGACCGCTTGCCGCCAGAACTTGCTCGACTAACGAACTAATTCGGTTGACCCCCTCAAGGATCAATCCGCAGTATTGCCGCGCACGCGGATCCGTCGGGAGCATCACGGCGAGCAATTCAGCCGCGCCTTTTATCCCGGTTAGGGGATTTTTCACCTCATGGGCGAGACCGGCGGGCGAGAGGCCGAGCGAATCCTCGCCGGCGGCCGTCTGCAGATTTATCAGTTCCGATAAGTCTCGCAGCAACACGACCACCGCTTCAGGGCGGCCGTCATCAGTCAACAAAGGCACAATTTCGACGCGCACGGCAGTCGAGCGATGTTCGAGCACGAGCGTGACTTCCGGAGCATCGATATTTTGTCCCGTCTTAAGGCATGACTCCGTCATCCCGGCCAGCCACGGATTGCGTTTGAGCAGATGGTCTGCGAACGCGCGTGTAACACGCGATCCCAACATGGTTTCGGCGGCGGCGTTAGCCGCAATCGGTTCGCGCGTCGGCGACAGCACGAGCACGGCGGTGCTCAGGCTATCGACAATTTCGTGCCACAGGTCCAACTCGTGCGCTCACCCTCCGCGTGAAACTACCCCGCCGTAAAAATTTGCGGGCAAATATCGCGCCCGGTTACTCACAGCTTATGACAGAGCATACGAAGAAATGAACGGCATAGTCCGTTATTGCCCGCGACGGCGCCGATCTCCTGTGGAAAACTTCTGTAGCATATTAGAATTTTTTGAATAGTTTGGGTTGCTTATGGCGCTATCGGCCGGTAAGTTTACCGAGCTTGGAACGGTCCGATGAGAGCGATTTTGCTATACATAAGCGTCGGCATAGTGATGGCTCTACTGCTGGTAGGCTGTGTGCAGCCTGCTCAGCAGTCGACCGACTCCAACCAAATCGCGATTACCGGGCAGGCGCCGGTTACGCAACCGGCAATCCCCGCCGAAGTTGAGAATTCCAGCTCCTCGGATATCAGCTCGGCGCTGGCTCATGTGGCTGGCGACGAAGCCGCGGCCGAACTGGACAGCGCCTTACTTGATATAACTGGGTTGCCACTCGGATTGGGCTTGCCGCCGCCGAGCGCGTCGCAAAGTCAACGTCTGGGCTTCGTCACGGGCGTTCCCAAACCGGTCGCTCCTTTCCCACTGGTCTTGAACGCATGGGTGCGTCAGTACGTCAACGCATTTGTCGCCGAGCCGGCGGGGTTGAAGCGTTCGTTCCGGCGTTCCCAGCCCTATCTCGGCCAAATGGCCGCCGTACTGGAAAACGCGGGATTACCTCGCGACTTGGTTTACCTGGCATTTGCCGAAAGTGGTTTTAGCCACGTTGGAGCGGGTCCGTGGCAACTGAGCCGAGCGACCGCGCGCCGCTATGGCCTGATGATCAATCATTGGGTCGACGAGCGGCGTGACCCTATACGGTCAACCCGTGCCGCCGCCGAGTACTTGGCGACGCTACACGACGAATCGGGCGACGATTGGCGCATGACACTGATAGCCTGGAACAATGGCGACACCGCTATCGGACGTTTTATGTCGCTAGAAGGTGCCAGTTATGCCAGGCTGATGGCGCGCCTGCCGCGACGTACACGCGCGCTCATGAATCGCTTCATGGCGGTTGCGTTGATTGCGCGCAACGCGCGGCAATATGGCCTTGAGCCCGTGAGTTACAATGAGCCCGTGCAGTATCATCAGGAGGCTATCTGGGGTGGCACGCGATTGCGAACTGTGGCGCGCAGAGAACATACGACGGTTGCGATGCTGCGCGAACTCAACCCCGCGCTGTTGCATGACCGTGTTCCTCCCGAGGTTGCCAGCTATGAAATCCGGATACCCGACGCGGAGCTTGAGGCGCAATTGCAAAATACTCTCTAAGCCTAGCGGCTGAACTTCCTTCCGTTCGCAAAAGCTCTCAAAACGCGCGTATTCTGGTTTCGTCATGATTAGCGCGGATCAGGCCCTTCAAATCGTTATCGACAACGTAACCACACTCGGGGTGGAGCGGGTCCCGATATCGCGCGCGCGCGGGCACGTACTGGCGGAAGAAATTCGCTCCTCGCGTGACATTCCGGGCTTCGACAATTCCGCTATGGACGGTTATGCGGTGCGCGCCGCCGATATCGCCACGGCCAGTGAATCCCGTCCCGTACGGCTTGAAGTGCTGGAGACTGTGGCGGCCGGCATGATGCCGTCGGTGCGCGTGGCCCTCGGCCAAGCCGTACGCACCATGACGGGTGCTCCGCTTGCTTCCGGCGCCGACGCGATCGTACCGGTCGAACGCACGCGGGGCGGCGAAAAAACCGTGGAGATTCTGGCTACGGCGGAAGCCGGCGCCTTCGTACGGCCGCGCGGCGAGGATCTCAAGCGTGGCGAGCTGGTAATGGAGGCGGGCAAAATCCTCGGTGCGGCGGACCTCGGTACCTTGGCCTCGCTCAACCGTTCGATGGTCGACGTATGGCGATGCCCACGCGTTGCAATCGTTGCTACTGGCGACGAACTGGTGGACGTCGATCAGGTTCCAACCGGTGCGCAGATTGTCAATTCCAGCGCTTACGCTCTTGCCGGTGGCATTGCGGAGGTGGGAGCCGAACCGATCATGCTCAAGGTTGCGCGGGACCGGCCCGAGGAAATTCGCTCGCGCCTGACCCAGGCGCTCGCATTCGATGTGGTGCTGTCAACCGGCGGCGTTTCCGTCGGCCAATTCGATCACGTTAAGGGTGCGATGGATGAACTGGGGCTGCAACAACTCTTCCATGGTGTTGCGCAGAAGCCGGGAAGGCCGCTCAAATTCGGCACTATCAGCGGCAAACCAGTATTCGGTCTGCCGGGAAACCCGGTTTCCACGATGGTCTGCTTTTATCTCTACGTCAGGCCGGCCTTGCTCAAGATGAGCGGATGTGGCGCGCGCGGACTGCCTCGGGTCGCGGTAAAATGTGGCACGGACATCAGGATTGCTAATAACCTCACTGAATTCGTGCGCGTCAAGTTGGAAAAACGCGGCGCTGAATTCCACGCGGTACCGACCGGAAACCAGAGTTCAGGGGTTTTAAGCTCGCTCTCGCGTGCGAACGGTTTGTTGATCGGCCCGGCCAGTGAGAGTGTGCTTAAGGCCGGAACTCAAGCCACAGTGCTTTTGCTGGCGGCGGGCGCGACTGCCGATGCGACCGCGCGTTTCGAATAGCGCCAACGCCGCCAGATAAACTGCACCAGCAGCGTCAGCAGGCATCCGCCGATTGCGGAACCGACGATGATCTCGGGCAGGCTGGCATGAAGCGCGAACAAGAACGGGATCAGGTAAATCGGATTTATGACGTGTGTATTCGCCCATATGATATAGGCGAGCCATAGGATGAGGATGACGAGCGCCCAGATTTTCCAGCGTTTCAAATAACGAGACATCTATGGAGGTCCTCAAGAACCTCTTTCGAGCTTGGATGCCCAACGCACAATTGTCAACGCACCGCCGCCAACGCCAACGTGAAGGATTATGCGGTTTAGAGTAGGGCAGGGCTTCGATTTCCATCCGCTGGAAGCCGGACGCAAATTAGTTTTAGGCGGCGTTGAGATTGCGCACGAAACCGGACTGCGCGGCCATTCCGACGCCGATATCGCCTCCCATGCCTTGAGCAACGCGATTTTGGGTGCGATTGGCGCGGGCGACCTAGGACATCTTTTCCCCGACAGCGACGCGCGTTACAAAGATGCCAACAGCCTCGGGTTGCTTGCCATCGTATGGAAACTCGCGAGCCAAAGCGGCTTTCGGCTGGGAAATGCGGACCTGACGATTTTCGCTCAGCGCCCGCGTCTGGCGCCGTATCTGTCCATGATGGTGAGCCGCATAGCGGCGACCCTCGAAATTGAAGCGTCGCGGCTCAATATCAAAGCTTCAAGCCCTGAAGGAGTCGGCGCACTCGGCCGTGGCGAAGGGATGGCCGCCAGCGCCATCGTCTTGCTGGAAACTGACTGACCCCGCCCCCGCCCGTTTTTTCTCACCCCAATCGACAGTTTTTTTAACCGCAACTGCTGGCCCGGATGCTCCTGCGGGTACCACAATCACTTGGTGTGAATCGTCGCTGACTAATCCATCTCGAAAGATTCGAGCACAATCACGAGCCTGCCATATTCGCTAGTCGCTTCAACTGTTTGGGTTGAAATTACAAAATACGCATTTCGAATTTGCAGCCCTCAACTTAAAGACTTCTCTAAGCCGCAATAATTATCGGCACTGATATTGCTGATTCAATAGCTTGCAATTGTCAGCTCTTTACAGCGCTAACCAGCACTGATTAGCGGTAACTGGCTCGTGTGCGAGAGTGCCGTTCGGCCGAACCGAGTGCCGAATGCTCGCGTTTGGCCGGCGAACTTCGCTCACCGAAGCGCGCTTTCGCCAAGAGGCGTGAAGAATGTGGTCGAATCGATGGGCGGTTGGAACTTTGATGGTCGCGCTTCTGTGCGCCGCAATTGTCGAGTACGGCAAGGCGCGGGCGAACTTAGCACCGGTCAGTATTCTAACCAATCGCTATGATACACAGCGCGACGGACTTAATGCGGCTGAAGCGACGCT
>JBOHWM010000294.1:0-4526 GCA_050736555.1 Binataceae bacterium (SeqCode) | reverse complement strand
GACATGTACACCAACAACTTCCGCTGCATGTTCGTGCCTAAGAACCTTTCCCCACAGCAGGTCGAAGAGGGCGTCTGGCGTTGCACCAAGGAATTCTATTCCTTGAAATCGATGTTCAAGCGGCTGCTGATGCCGCCGGGCAAATTCACCTGGCAGGGCCTGACTGAAAATATGCTGTTCTGGTATGGGGCAAAGCGCAGATCGACCCGGTGGATTACTATTAGGAACCGCGGCGCGTTCAAACTAAAAGAACCGGCTCCCCACGAGCCGGCCCTTTTCATTCGTCTTACATCTCACTCCGCGATTCATCCTGACGGACCGGAGGCGAATATGTGTGTCTTATGCGGTCGCCGGCTTGAGTACCAAGTTGTCGATCAAGCGAGTCGAGCCGACATGGGCGGCAATCGCAACCACGACCGGATGTTGCAATGCCGGCACTGGCCTGAGCGTTACGGCGTCAACCGCAGCGACGTATTCGACGCGCACGCCCGGAGTATTTTCCAGTACTTTTCGCGCCGCTTCGGCGAGTTCCCCCGGTTGGCGCGTCCCATCCGTGAAGCGGTCCCTTGCGGCGTTGAGCGCTCTGCTCAAAGCGAGCGCGCTCTCGCGCTGCTCCGCTGAAAGATAGGCGTTTCGCGAACTCATCGCGAGGCCGTCGGCTTCGCGCACAGTCCGCACCGGAACGATCTCGAGGTCGAAGTTCAAATCACAGACCATCCGCTGGATCGCCCGCAACTGCTGGAAATCCTTTTCGCCAAATAACGCGAAATGCGGCTTGACAATGTTGAACAGCTTGGCCACCACGGTGGTGACCCCGCGAAAGTGTCCCGGCCGATGGTCGCCGCATAAACCCTGGGTGACCTCAGTCGCTTCGACCCAGGTCTGCGAACCCGGCGGATACATGACTTCGGGTGCGGGCGCGAAGAGCACATCAACCGGCACCGACTGCATCAGCTCGCAATCGCGTTCGAAGTTGCGCGGATAGCAGGCATAGTCCTCGTTGGGTGCGAACTGCGTGGGATTGACGAACAGCGAACTTGCCAATAAGGACGCGCGCCGCCGCCCCTCACGCATCAGGGTCAAATGCCCCTCATGTAAAAATCCCATGGTGGGAACAAACGCGATCTTCTCGCCACGGCGTCGCCCGTTTTCAGACCAGCGCTGCATCTGGCGTGGAGAACGAATGATTTCCATCTGGCATCACGCTCCTTATGAATCTGACGCACCTCGCGGACTCGTATCCTAGACGCGCCTCGCAGACTCGCTCGCTCGGCTCTGCTTTACGTCGCCTAGTGTGCTCGCCTCCGCTACTGATCCGCCGGTTTTGAGCTGTAGCAGTGTTCAGGCGCGGGAAACGCACGTTCGCGGACTTCGCGGATATAAGCCACAGCGGCCGCGCTCGCGTCATTCCAGAGATGAGCGTAGGGCTTGGCGAAACGTGGCATAAACGATTCACTTAGCCCCAGCAGGTCATGCATCACCAGCACCTGGCCGTCACAGCCGGGACCGGCGCCGATTCCGATCGTGGGAATCGACGCGCGTGCCGTGATTTCGCTTGCGAGCTCGGCCGGGATTCCCTCCAGCACGATAGCAAAGGCGCCCGCCTGCTCGACCGCCGACGCATCCTCGAACAGCCGTTCACGGCATCCAGGTCCCTGCCCGGTGCGACGACCCTGCACGCGATGACCGCCCATGCGATGGATCGACTGCGGCGTCAGTCCAATATGGCCCATCACCGGAATATCAATATTGACCAAGTACCGGATGGTTTCGGCCATGGTGATACCGCCCTCGAGCTTCACCGCCTCGGCACCGCCTTCCTTAATCAATCGCCCCGCGTTGCGCATCGCCTGCTCGACGCTGACCTGGTAGGAAAGAAACGGCAGGTCGGCGATGACCATGGCGCGTTTACGTGCTCTCGCCACCATTTTCACGTGATAGAGCATCTCGGCGAGGGTCACCGGCAGCGTGCTGTCCGCGCCCTGCACAACCATGCCAAGGCTATCGCCGACCAACAGCAAATCGATGCCGGCCTGGTCAAAGATGCGCGCGAACGGGAAGTCATAAGCGGTCAGCATTGTGATCGGCTTCGCCTCGGCCTTCATGCGGGCGAGATCAGTTGTGCGAATTTTTTCCTTGCTCATTTTCTCCCATCCATCGGCGCTGAACGCTCAGAGTCAGTGCCGGGTGCAAAAATGCGGAGCCGCCGTAAACCAGCAACCCCGCATTCAAACCTTGCGCAAGCCAAGAGACGCTTAAGTCCCTTCGGGGTCCCGGTCCGTCTTGGATCCAGGCACAGGTACCAAGCTATGTCAGTCAAACAGAAGCCGCGTCAGCCCCTTGCGGCCCGTCTCGTCGGAATTAACTCGGCGGACGAGATTCTTTAACGCCAACCGCTCAATTAGTAAAGACTAAAATAACACCCAAAGTCAAAATGTCGATGCCTCGTGAGACTGACGATACGACAAACACGAAACGCACTTATGCACCGCAGCCAGCCTATTTTGTTGCCAGGATCGGCGACGTGATAGCGTTCAGCATAAGTACGGGTGACTTCGAGCACCCCCGGCAAATCAAGGGCAGTTATCCGCACCTGGGGCAAGGCTTGAGCGAACGGCGGCGACCACGCACCAGAACCGGCCGCCACGTCAAGGATGTCGCGGATTCGCGCACGGGCTTGGAAATGTAAACGCGCGTGCGCCTCGCGCCCGCGATCGTAGCGAAATGCGCAATTGTTTGCTTACTCCGCCCGCCATCTCGCCGTGTGGAATCATAAAGCGTTTTTTAGGCGCGACCGCGCGGCTGGAACCTCCTCAAGCTAATGTTGATGCTCGGACGGCAGCGAGGTCGCAGTGGCACTCCGCAGACTCGCCTTGGCCACCGCGTACCCGTACAGCGCATCGACGTACGCCGCATCATTCTGGATGTAGAACCGTTCGGCGATCGTCAGCTCGATAATGTTGCCGAGCCCGATTTCATAGCGCTTCTGCGCCAAGTCAAGCTCGCTCTGGGATGCCTGCAAGGCTGCGCGCGCCTGCTTGATTTGCTGTACCGCGGTCTGTAGCTGCAGATAGGCGCTCTTGACTTGCAGCCAGATCCGGAGCTCCAGGTCGCGCATCGCATATCCCATCGCGTTGCGCTGAGCCTTGGCCTCATCAACCTCACGCGTGGTCAGAAAGCCGTTGAAAATGGGCCAGGTGATAACGATGCCCACATCATAATTGTTGGCCGCCGGCAGCCCCGTGCCCATTCCGGTATATCCGGCCACCGCATTGCCCGTTGGGAAATAATCACTGCGCGCGATGCGGATTTGCGCACCCGCCGCTTTCACCTCAGCTTTCAGCATCTTCAAATCCGGCCGCAATTCCAGTGCGGTGGTGAAATAAGAATCGACACTGGCCGATACCGGTTGATAGCTGAGCACGTCAACCACTTTGTAGGACGGCGCGTCATGCCCGAATCCCATCGCATTATCCAGTGCGACGCGCGCGACCGCCTGCGTGTTGCGCGCTTGTACCAGGCTCGTACGCGCACGTTCGAGCACCGATTTCGCGGTGAGCACGTCGATATCGGAGCGCAAGCCCGCCGCATACTTCACCTGTGCGTCATGTAACTGTTCGTTGCGCTGGGCGACAGCCTTTTCATAGACTTTGACTTTTCGCCGGGCCGCCAGCAGAGCGAAATAACGCTGAGTCGCTTCAAAGACAAGCTGCAGATCCGTGTATTCAGATTCTTCCTGCGCGGCCCGCGCCTGCTGCGCCCTTTCCTGGATTTGACCGCGCACCCGGCCGAAATCGAACAGATACTGATCCACTCCCACTCCACCCAGGAAACTGTTGATGCTGGAGAAACTTTGATTCGGAATGGGCGGACCTCCATGCAAGGTGCCGGTAATGCGCGGAATGAAGCCAGGATTCATGTAGGTAACATTGCCGATCGGATTGTCGGTCGCACGCATGTATTCCGCCGCACCAAATACCTGCGGCAGCAATCGCGATTGGGCCTCACCCGTCCGTGCCTGAGCGGCGCTCGCTTCCTGGCGCATTTCGAGACCACGCGGATGATTTTCGAGCGTCAACGCGATGGCGCGCCGCAGCGTCAGCGTTTCACCTTGCCTCAATCTCTGAAAGCACTTGGCCCGCGAGGGAAATAAAGCCAGCAGGCAGACCGCGACAGCCATCGCGCCGCCGCGCGAAAGAAGCTTGCCTATGATCACGATTGAGCCGCGAAGGTTGGCTGTCGGTGCGGGCCGCGCGTGCGCGACACTATGCGAGGCCGCCGTGGAACAATCGCCAAATCCCACCTTTTCCACGATTAACGCCCGGCTTCCGCGAGTTTCGCACTATGATGCTCTCCCAAGGCGATGGCAATGACCCGCGCACCCGCAGTGAGACCTGGATTATATGTTTTGACTACTGATTCCTTTTCGGTGAGGCCAGATACTATTTCAATCTTACTGCCGTTGTTGATGCCAGTGACGACAGGTTGGCGTAAAAGCCTGCCATTCCTGACTACGTAAACGTAGC
>JBOHWM010000293.1:0-2204 GCA_050736555.1 Binataceae bacterium (SeqCode) | reverse complement strand
AAGCGGAACCGGTCAAAAGGTTTCCCGTGCGAAGTTGCGCACGTACGCCATGCGCCACCAAGGAGTCGAACAATTTCCTGCGAACCGCTCCGAGATCCGTGCCGGGCTTCAGGTCGACCAGCTTGATGCCGAGACTTTGTGGATCTAGATGAATCGTCACAGGGGTCGAGAACGTCGAGGTCCTTACGTCCACTTGTGCAGCGATCTTTGCAACTTCTCCGATCTTGATTCCGCGCAGCTCGACCGGAGCTCCAGGCGCCAGGCCCTGCACCGATTGGTTAAAGACTAAGGTATAAGTCTGCGGATAACGCGGTGGAGGCGCGAATGCTTGCGCGCGGTTTGCATAAAGGGTGAATGTGCTGTTCGCTTGGGCGGCTGCTTGCATCGTGCTCGAACCAGGCGTTTCGAACGCAATTCCGCCGATCATGATCGACAAGAGGGATTGAGTCTGTACGCTGAGGCCGTTGGCTGAGAGTTGCATGTCGATCCCGCTCGCGTGCCAAAAGCGCGAATCCGCAGTGACGAATTGATCGTAAGGCGCGTTAACGAAAATCTTTACGTCAAAGTACTCGCCGCTGCTGTTCAGAGCGTACGATGCAACTCGCCCGACCCCCAGCCGGCGGAAAAAAACCGGCGTTCCGTAGTCGAGTGACCCCAAATTGGAAGTCTTCAGACGAAAGAAACTGCCCGCGGCGGTCCCAGCTATTATGGGAGGAGCTTCGAGCGCGACGAAATCGCGCTTTTTCTTGTTGCCGTGTCCGATCGCCATCCCGACGTAAGCCCCTGAGATAAGAGTGCCGAGGCCGGTTACGTTGGCGCCTGAGATGCGCGGGCTCACGATCCAAAACCGCGTATCTTCTAATAGAAAACTCTCGGTCTTGGGCGCCATCTGCACGATCGCCACAACCCGCCGATGGTCAGTGGAAAGCCGAATCGAAGTGAGGGCGCCAACCGCAACGCCTTTGTAGCGAATCTTGGTCTTGCCCGCTTCGAGTCCCTCAGCCGACGAAAATGTGATCGTGATCTTTGGCCCCGCGTTCATGACACGGTTGATGGCGACCCATACGCCCGCCAACGCCGCGATGAGCGGGATAATCCAGACGGCGGACAACCTGATCCGCTTGTTGACCGCCACGCGTGATTCAGGAGGCGGCGGAAATGACACGCCCTGGTCAGCCATATTGAACCTCACCCGAACTGGCACCGTCCCAGATCAGTCGTGGATCAAAGGACTCGACCGCCAGCATCGTCAGCACAACCACCGCCGCGAAGAACAGAAGGCCCGGTCCCGGTTCCACTGACATCAGAGGCTGAAGTTGAATCAGCGCCGCGGTGAAGGTATCGACAAACACATCGACCATTGACCAGCGTCCAATGAACTCGACCGTCCGGTAAAGCCGGATGCGCTGCCGATTGTTTGATGCCGGATTCCTCCGCACGGTAATGAGGAGATACGTCATTGCGACGATCTTCGCGCTCGGTATCATGATGCTGGCGAACAGAACGATCAACGACAGCGGCCAGCCGGTTGGCGACCAGAGCAGCACCACGCCCTGAAGGATTGTGTCTGACTCCGTGCCTGCCGCGGTGGTGGTCGACAACACGGGTAGAACGTTGGCCGGCACGTAACATATGGCCGCGGCAATCACGAACGCCCAGGTGCGTTGGAGGCTCTTCGGTTTGCGGAACTCAAGAGCCTCGTCGCACCGCGGGCAACGCCCTGGCTGCCGGTCGATCGAAGGACGCGAGAGCAAGCCGCAAGTATCGCAAGTCTGCAAGCCCCGCTCCATCGCAGTTACGATACTTGGGCTCACGGCGCTATCCTTTTCATCGGCTGCTTGACAGCTTCTTGCGATATTTCTTCCGCCCATTCGATCCGGTTCCACACCTCACGCGGATCAAAGCTCGCTTCCATAGCCGCGAGCATGAAAACGAGTCCTCCAAGCGTGAACAATGCCATTCCCGGAATTACGGTCGCGTAGTCTTGAATCTTCGTAAGCGCGACCAAGACGCCGAGCAGCATGACTTCGAGCATGCTCCAGGTTCGAGCGGTCGGATAATGGCGCATCAGCGCACCCACCCATATTCGCGGACGTTTACGCTGAGCCCCGAGTGCGATTGCCAACATCAGTCCTATTTGCAGGGCGGGCGCAATAACGGCAGTGAACAAAACGAGCGCGCCGACGATTTGCTGCCCTCCTTCC
>JBOHWM010000292.1:0-4476 GCA_050736555.1 Binataceae bacterium (SeqCode) | reverse complement strand
CTTACCGGCTTCCGCTATTACGGGCCAGTCATCGGATTGGCTAGGTGAGGTGGTCAATAATTTAGAACTGCGGCGGTACAATCTGAACAAACTGGGTATTTCCCCAGGCGTCAACGAGGTTGCCGAGGGCTTCAGGAACTTTCAGGGCGGCAAGCGCACCGACGAAACCGTGCCTGCTTCGACGCTCGACCTGAGTCTGTCTATCCATACTCAGGAGCTGCTGCATCTGCCGGGCGGCGAGTTTTACGCCGACTTGGAAGATCACGAGGGGCAAAATCCCAGCACAGTTCTGGTCGGTGATCTCCAGGTTTTCGATAAGCTCAATTTCGCTCCTTATCTTCAGATTTTCGAATTGTGGTATCAGCAGAAGCTCTTCGACGACACGGTACGGATCAAGTTGGGCAAGGTGGACGCGAATACCGAGTTCAGCGTGATCACCAACGGCCTGCCCTTCATCAACGCCTCGACGCAAGTCACGCCGACAATATTTATGTTTCCCACCACGCCCGACCCGATGCCGAGCGCGAACGTATTCTTCACGCCGAACCAGCTCTTTTACGCGAGCTTTGGCCTCTATGACGCCAACCGTGGCGACCATTTCGGCGATATCGCCGGCAAGCCGTACTCTATCCAGCCTAGCCGTAACGGCGCTTTGCTGATCGGTGAGACTGGCCTGACCTGGAATCGTTTTCCCGGGCTGCAAGCCAACGGAGATCTGCGCTTGGGCTTTTGGGGCGCCACTGGGACCTTCAAACGATTTGACGGAGCCACTCAACACGGCGCGCGGGGATACTACATAGTCGCCGATCAGACGCTGTGGAAACCCTTATCAAGTAACCATGAGCGCGGTCTGCGCGCGTTTGTTGAATACGGCCACACCGACCGCGGCGTCACACCCATTTATCAGAATATCGGCGGCGGTTTCACCTGGACCGGATTGCCGGGCCGCGCTTATGATTCACTGGGATTCAGCCCTCTCTACGCGCGCCTTAGTCCAGCCTATGGCGCTCCCCACAATTATGAGTTGGCGCTGGAGATGTTCTACAATCTGCAACTCGCGCCGTGGGTAAGTATACAGCCCGACTTGCAATACATCGTTAATCCGGGAGGGCAATACCCGGATGCTTTGATCGGCACCCTGCGCCTCAAGCTGGCTCTCTGACGGCGTCAGGAAAGCCGCGTCCCGCTCCGAGCTATTGTGGAAAATGACGCCATTGTGTCGTTGCACGCTTGTGGCTAGTAAATTGGCGGCCCTTCGCTGGTTGCTGATTTGACAAATTAAAGATGAAGACGTATATCAGCGGCAATAGCTGGGCTTGGAGCAGCGCCCAGCTTCGCTGTAACGGCTGTGGTACCCCATGGGGGAACTTACAATGGTGCGACAAGCGACGGCACGATGCTCTCTCCTGGCGACGCGGATTAGCAATTTCGGACCCGAGCGAATCATCGTTTCGAATAATTTGGTGATTCCGCTTCTAGTAACTTAGTACTCCCAGACGGCGAAAGTACCGATCACTAGCGGGGTTGCCTGAGAAACCTGTGTAGCGGTGTGGCTGTCATTCCGAGCGCAGCGAAAAATCCCGGATTATCCTCTGTTTGCGAAGGCTTTTTCCAGGATTCCTCACTTCGTTCAGAATGGCAAATGGAACTTGCGCGAAGCTCTCCCACTCACGAGCTAATCGACTAGCAGGCCGTTGATAAATTACGGCCGGCATCCTCTTTCTTATCTCTCCCGCAACAGAGCGGTAGAGAAGATTGAGGAAAGCGGCCATCTTTCACGCAGGGTGTTGAATCCAGTCGGCAGTAGGCCGCGATATTCACACGTTTATCAACACCCTGCCAGGGAGCCAATCACGATGTATAGCCAGCCCTATCACCGGACGAAGAGCAGCGTAGGAAACCTGATGGGAACAGGAGGAATCGCCGCCATCGGGGTTGTGATTGCGGCGTTGGCCCTGATGGTGGCCGCCGCCGGCGTGAACGCCGCCGACGTTACACCGTTTACGGTTTCAATTCCCACCGTGACGGGCCCGATCTCCTCGACGCCGACCAATTTTCCCTATATCGCCGATGGCTTCGACGTGGAGCCGCCGGTCCCGGTCGGCTACGAGGAACAGGAGTACTTCTTTTCCGGCGTGGGCAATCTCTATCAATACACACCGACGGGTATCGAAGTGGTGACACCGTGCCCCGCCAGCGTCAAGCAAGGCGGCAATTGCACGAATATCCCTTACACCACGCGGATGCTGGTGAAACGTCCAATCGATCCCAAGAAGTTCAGCGGTATCGTGATTATTGAACCGCTCAATCCCAGTGCCGGCTTCGATATCGCCGCCGTATGGGATCGTTCGCTTAATTACTTCGTGCGCGAGGGCGACGTTTTCGTCGGTTGGACCTCGAAATCGGTGACGGTCAACACGCTGAAGAGTTGGAATCCGACGCGTTACGCGGCGCTCGATTGGACGTACGCGCCGTTCACTCCCGGGAACAACAGCGGCGTCTACGACGGTACCACCTTCGATATCGCGGCCCAGATCGGAGCACTGTTCAAAGAGAATGGCCCCTCAAGTCCGCTGCATGGCCTGAATGTGCGGCACGTCTTTGAGGCGGGCTTTTCACAGGACGGATCGTTTACCTTCGCGCAGGCCGACGTTTTCAACGCGCTCGAGCGCCTGCCCGACGGCGGTCCGGCGTATGACGGCTACGTGCCGGGGGGGGACCACCGGGCCGAGTAATATTGACTTTGGCCTCACCGCCGCCGGTGCCTTGCCCGCCGGCGACCCGCGTATCCAGATGCAGCCGCGCGACGTTCCCGTGATTCAAACCAACACCCAAACTGAAATCGCCTTGGGGGTGTTATTCCCCGGCGGCCTGGACTACCGGCGCGCGGACAGCGACGCGCGCAATGATCGCTACCGGTTATGGGAAGTGCCCGGCGCCAGCCACGTATCGAATGACAGCAACGCCCCGGTGATCACGCTGCAGTTGAATAATGCGGAACTCGAAGGGATATTGCCGTCGCAACTGGCGCCGGTCGGATGTACTCACCAACTATTTGTTAGTGGTCCCGCCACTGGCATTCCCGGGGTGGTGGACCCCAACAATTTCCCGTTCTCTTATGTTGTGAATGCGGCCTTCGACGACCTAATCAAATGGATCGATTTCAATCTCCCGCCACCGCGCGCGGAGCGCATCGAAGTCACCGACACGACGCCGCCCACGATAGCGGTTGATAAATTCGGCAACGCTTTAGGCGGCGTGCGCACGCCTTTTCTGGACGTTCCCACCGCAACCTATTTTCCCACCGATACGGTGGCTCACACGACGCTCTTTTCCGGCTTCTGTTTCCTGTATGGCTACAACAAGCCCTTCAGCGACGCGACGCTCGATTCACTTTACAAGAACCACTTCGACTACGCCGTCCGGGTCGTGTTGCATTCGTATGTTCTCGTGGCGCGCGGGTTTTGGCTACCCACTGACGCGCAGACGGTCGTAAAGCAGGCACTCCAGTCCGACGTGCCGTAGCAGGCCGTCAAATTGCAGCCTGCCTTCCCTCCGGGCCGGGAGATCCTAATGTGCAACTTGGAACACCCTGCAGTTGCCACGGTATTATGTCCGCCTTGACAAAGAGTGGCGAGCGCATGCGAATTACGCTTAATGGCCGCCCGGTCGTTGAGTTAGCGCCAGTGAGTTGCCGGTGAACATTCGTGCCCCGAGACCAGGTTGTCGCGCCGCTGCCCCGCGCTTCGCTGGACCGGAAATTTGGGCGCGATCTCCGCGCTGTCGACACCAACATCGACGAGTTGTGATGCGGCGCGGAATCCGCCAAACGGGGTGTTCTGGATACTTCCGTCTTTATTGCTAAAGAGACCGGGCGGCCTTTGGAGGAGTTACCGGATAGTGCGGCGGTTTCGGTTATAACTCTGTCAGAGACTCCATCTTGGCGTCTTGATGGCGCAGGGTTCGGCTGTTCGGGCTCGGCGGTCGCGGACGCTGACAGTGGTTCAGAATGCGTTCGAGCCGCTGCCGATTGATGCGGAAGTCGCTAGAACATTTGCGGAGCTGGTGGCTGAAGCACGGCGGCATGGGAAGCGACTGAAGACCATGGACACGTGGATCGCGGCAACCGCGCTTGCGCACGATATTTCGGTCGATACGCGGGATGAGGATTTTGCGGAGATTCCCAAGGACCGCGTCCACCGAGTCTGACCGCGGGTTTGAGGGCCCGAACCAGGGACAAGCTCCGGCTCTTATGCCGTTGTGAGGACCAGCCGATGACCGCCGTCGGCGGCAATTCGCCGCAGGCCGATCACCGCCAGGCAGCTCAAGGCGCCGCGGCAATATTCAAAGCCCCTGGTTCGGCTGCGGGCTTTTTCGTTAGGTAACAGAGTTTGAAGACCCGCGACTTTGGCTTTTTATCTGCGGATCTGGCGGCGGGACGCGCGCACCGCGCGCTCGAATGCCCAGCCGCGAATG
>JBOHWM010000291.1:0-6312 GCA_050736555.1 Binataceae bacterium (SeqCode) | reverse complement strand
GTCTGTCTGTCTGTCTGTCTGTCTCTATCCTGCTGTTATCAACTCTTTCTTCGACATGTTCGCCGGAAACCCAATATCGCGGCAACACAACAGTTGAAAGGTCCACCTTTTCCGAGTCCGCGATGTCGTGTACGGCTTGAGCTTCGCCCGCGCTCTCGGCGTAAGTGGCAAAGCGATGGTCAAACTGATGGAATAGCTTCGCTTCGTAGAGCGGCAAGTAGCGGCCGTGGCCTTTGACGAAGATGTTGCCGTCGAGTTTCCAGCCGTCGCGTTCGAGCTGCTCGCGCGTGCGAAACAGATGCGAGTCGTTTGACATGTGGAACATCGTGGCGAATTTTACACCCCACGGATTCTCTTCAGGCGGACCTTCTTTAACCAGCACCGGCACACGCCGATAAATCGCCTTCGTGATCTCGGCGTCGCGCCTGGTCCTGAAAATCGGGCAGGTGCGCGTATTTGGATTGAGCAGCGCGATATCCTCGGCGGAGAGCGAGATCCGCCGTTCGGTATCGCGCAAGTCATCGACGCCTAGCGTGAAAAACACGAACTCCGCGCTTTTTCCAGTGCTCGCGCGCGCCATCGTCAAGAGACAAAACTTCATCCGACTATCGACCGCCGGAAAGAGCTTCTTGCGGTTCTCGAAATCGTAGAGGCTCGCGAGCGAATGCGACTCCATCAAATCGCGAAAGAAGAACTTGGTGGTGTCGTCGGTTGCGATCCCCGATGGCACGATGATTCCGGCGCGGCCAGCTTTTCCCGCCAGACCGCGCGCCAATTCGGCGAAAATCGAATACGTGTTAACGTCGCCGCGGCCGCATAGCAGAAACCGCTCGCTGGCGCGGACAAATTTGCTCTGCGCTTCCGCACCGTGAACCGCGACTGCCCATTCCGCCGCAAGCTCCGGCTTTCGTTTCGGCAGCTCCTTGATCAGTTTCTCACGCGCCGCCTTATTCGCCGCACGCACGATCTCGGGATCGCGGCTCGCGAAAAATTCCTTTTCCTGCAGCTTGATCCGCTCCCATGGCGGATTTCCGAGCACAACGTCGAAGCCACCGCGCGCAAATACATCTGGGAATTCCACTGGCCAGTGGAAAAACGAATAAGCGAATCTGGCCTTCGCGATTTCGGCATCCAACAGAGGATAAATCTGCCGGCCGGATAGCCGCTCCCATACTGTACCGCTGGTCGGCACGAGGTCGCGTCCGCGGAACTCCGGCATCCGCAGCGGCACGAAAAACGCCGCCGTCCATGTGTTGCACGCGTGCTCCAGATTCTGCATCGCCGGACTGTTTACCAACGCGGCGTATTCGCGCTCCTTCATCGCAACATCTTCGGGCGTACGCTCGTCCCGATGCGACAGCGCTTCCAGTGCGGCGGTGACCTTTTCCGGCAGCTTGAACTGGGGAGTCGTGGGATGGTTTTTTTTCGTCTCGCGGTTAAGCGCGCGGTAGTGCTTCGCCGCCGCTTTGTCGTCGCCCTCGGCAGCTTTGTAAGCGTCGTCGGGGATGCCGTCCTCGAGCACCTTCAAGTCGAACACGCCGACCAAACTGTCGCCGCATTTCACATGATGGTCAAGAAAGCTCAACGGCTGGCCCGCGTTGTGACCTTCGATCCACAGCGCCACTTTGCACAAATCCACCGCCAGCTGATTCTTGTCGACCGCGTAGATACATTCGCGGATAACGTCGCGCACAGCATGGCGATACGCGCTCGGCGCCGGCTCCTCTTCTTCCGTGCGGAGCTTGGCAAGCTCGCGCCCCATCCGGCGCGCCGCCGCCAGCAGGAAATGCCCCGAGCCGGCCGCCGGATCGATCACGCGCATCGCGAGGATCGCCCGCTCGCTTTCGTCTTTGCTCTTGGCCCGCTTGAGCCGATCCTCCATAACCGGCACGAGCGCGCTGTTGATCAGTTCGCGCACCAAATCGGGCGGCGTGTAATAGGAGCCGGTGCTTTTGCGCTCGCTGCCCCACGCCAAATCGAAATTAGGCGGAGCAACGCGGAGCCGAGCAGGCGAGTCTGCGAGCTGCGTTATGGTCACGTTTGGCGGCGCGCCTGAGACTTGCGCGGAGATTTGCGGGTGGTATTCGAGCAGGCTTTCGTAAACGGAGCCAAGCTCCTCAACGTCGAGCGCGCCAAAGTTCACCCGCCGCGGTACGCCGTCGTCATTGAACTTCGATAAGGAATCGAGCGCGCGCAGCAGCTCGTCGTTGCGGCAAAAGGCCGCGCGATCCGCATCGCCGCCGCCGTCCAGATGGGGACAGCCGTGCGGTCCGAACAACTCGCCGTTGAGCGCGGCCATCCCGAGCATCCGCGCGGCGCGGTCGTCGCGCAGGATGCGGAAGGTCTGCTTGAGGCTTTCCCACAGATCGATTTCGGGATCGTCACCGACATAAACTTCAACGCGGGCGCGCAGGCGGTTGAGCCCATAATTATCCGTGAAGATGGCGCGCCGCTCCTGCTTGTCGCGCACGTCCGGAAACATCAGGCGGCGCTCCTCGGCCACCATCAGGAACAGCAGCCGGTAAACCAGCCGCAGCAGTTCGCGATAATAGGCGGTGGCGGACAATTGATTTGCCGCGATCTGTTGGCGCAGATAGTCGCTCGCGGGATGTGTGAGAAAGGCGTTGCCGAAGATTTTGAGCGCCTCGAGCACGCCATCGCGCAGCCGGTCGCGCACGCGGCTGCCCTGCTCAACACCTTCATCGTAGTACTTGCTCAGCCAGCATTCCGACGCGTCGGCCTCTAAACGCGGCAGGCGGCTACGATGGAGCAGGCGATAAAATAGGTGGAAGTCGCTATAGACGTTCGACCCCATCATGCCGGCGAGGTCGAACTCAATATAGCGGGGCTTAGCGATACGCGAGCTGTTGCGGATAAGCCTGAGCTTGCGCCCGTTGGTCACGATGCCCCATACCGAGTCGGAAACGTTCAGATACTCCTGGACGGCGGAATGCGCACTGCGGCGCGCCGAGCCGCGATCGTCGAGGCTGTCGTCGGCGCTAACGATATTGACCGGCGGCGCGCTCGGATCGTCACCAGCAGTGTGAGAGATATTGAAGCTCTGATCGCCGGAGGGCCAGCGAGCGCGCTTGAATTCGAGGTTGTAGCCGAGCGCAGCAAGCAAGGGGGTTACGAAGCCGTCGCGGGTGACGGTCGTGATCGACTCGCGCCCGCCCTTCGACGCTCGGTCGTAGCGATGGTTGAACGCCGACCAGTAGGATTGCGCGTCGGAGAAGGCGCGCATGATTTCGTCGGTGAGGCGCCCGCTAGTAACGCCGAAATCGGCGCCGTGCTGGCCCGGCGCGAAGCCGTCGGCGATTTTTTCGAGCAGATCGTCGGGAAGGAGCCCGCCTTCGACGTTAATTGTGACGCGGCTCATCGCTTGACTCCCGGCGCCAACACGTAGCATCCAAGGATGTCGGGTTTATACGCGGTAGTCTGGATTTTTCCCTGCTTGAGCATCCCGCGCAGACGGTTGTTGGACTCCTCGATCGCGGCGCGACGCTCGTTCAGTACCGGCGCGTACGCATCCGCAGTGGAGTCCAGTAGATCAAGCGCCCAGCGCACGTGCGTGGTTCGTTCGGCGACGGGCATGTTGACGCCAGGCACAAGTGGTGCGTCGATGAGCTTCGCCGCTTCCGCAATCGGCGTCAGCCATCGAAGAGCACTTCCGTCCTGTTCGAAGGCGGCCAACAGCACTTCCTCCGCGAAGTTTTCCACCGCCTCGCGGATGATGTAGCGGATGCGCATCAGAACCAGGGCGGTGCGGCGCCGGACGGCTGAGGTGAAATTGGCGCCGGCGCGTGCGAAAAACGGATCGGTTTTGCGATCGAACGCCTTGGCCAAAACCGCATGGCAGGCCATTTCAATAACCGGATGCGCGCGGCCGAGATATAAGGCTTCGGGATCTTTGAGGCGGTCGAACGTGACGCAGGCCGGGAAGCGGTCGCGGTCGATGGCGTTGAGACGCGACGTGAGCTCGCCCGGATTCATCACAAACACGCCGCCGCGTTTGTCGGCGGCAAGCGAGCCGCCCATACGATCGCAGACCTCGGCGGTGAAGCGGCGCACCGCGTCCGGATCGCCAAGCACGCGATCATTGGTTTCCAAATCGGCGGCGAGTTCCTCAGGCTTTATCTCGGGATGTTTGTAATAGGCCCGATTTTCCCTCTCGCGCTGGGCTCCACGTTCCCATTCCTCATGCAAGCGGGATACGCCATGACCGGCGAGTCCCAAAGCGAGCTGTTTGCCAGTGGGACGTTTGAAGAGCACGTTCTCGACCACCGCCTCAATAACTTGCGCCGCGTCGGCGGGAACGGGCACGGCGATGCCGAGGTCGCGGCGGATTCGTTCCGCCTTCCTGATCAAAACGTCGAGCACGGCCTGATCGATTTCGCTGTCGCGTCCCCATATCGTGACGCGGCGGACTTTGGGCTTGGGCTGGCCGAAGCGATCAACACGCCCCTCGCGCTGTTCGAGGCGATTGGGATTCCACGGCAGATCGTAATGAACGACGGCGTCGAACTTTTCCTGAAGGTTGATGCCTTCGCTCAGACAATCGGTGGCGACCAGCACGTGCCGCCGATACGCCTGGAGCTCTTCGATACGCTTGCGGCGGACCTCGTCTGGATCATCGCCCGTGACTGCGGCTACTTCGAACTACGCGAGGACCTGTACTTTCGGCTGAAGGTTTTTCCCGTTCATCTTCCGCCTCTCAGAGAGCGTATCGAAGACTTGCCCTTGCTGATTGAACACTTCATTCAAAAAACGAACGAGAAACACGGCAAGCAGATCGCTGATGTCGATGAGGGCTGCCTGAACGCACTGGCCTGCTATCGGTGGCCTGGTAACGTGCGCGAATTGAAACACGTCATCGAGCGCGCTGCGATCCTGTGCGATTCGCCGACATTAACGGTCAACGACCTGCCTTTCGAAGTTAAAGAGTCGGCCCGTCCGGACAGCACCTTTACCGTTCACCTGGGCTCTTCAATGAGGGAGGTCGTTGACGAACTGATTAGCCGGACGGTCACATATGCCGGCGGCAACAAGGTCCGCGCCGCAAAGATATTGGGCGTCGGCCGCCGCACGATTTACAGCCGTCTTGAAAACTATGACATGTCCGAAACGAACGACTGCGTGAATGGCCGTCCATACCGCAACGGCCGCAATGGTCTGACCTGACGAGGGCTCACGCCGCACGTCGTGCGGGCTTTGGCGAGCGCAGCGTGATAAACCCGGATTAACGTATTCTTTCCAATCACAAACCAAAAGGAAATGATGAAGAAAGTCTTAATTACGGGGGCAACGGGTACGACCGGCAAGAATGCCATTAAGAAGCTGCTGGAGCTAAAGGTCCCGGTAAGGGCTTTGGTTCATAAGACCGATGCACGCTCAGAGCAGTTAGGTACGCAGGGCGTGGAAATCGTTGAAGGAGATCTGTTGGACTTTGATTCGGTAAACGCGGCCCTTAAGGGGATCACCGGGGCCTACTTCATGTATCCCATTCAGGTTCCAGGCATCCTCGAAGGGACAGCGCTCTTCGCGCAAGCTGCGATAGACCAAGGTGTTGGCTTCATCGTGAACATGTCCCAGATTGCGGCCAGGAGGATCGCCAAGAGCCATGCTTCTCAAGATCACTGGATCGCAGAACGTTTGTTTGACCGGTCGGGAATCCCGGTTGCCCATTTACGCCCTACCTTCTTTGCTGAGTGGCTGATGTACGTGGCTAAGTTTATCAAACAACGAAGCGAGTTGATTTTGCCGTTCGGCGAAGCGCGTTATGCTCCTATCGCCGGTGAAGACCTCGGCCGGGTAGTTGCATCTATTTTGGCAAATCCAGTTGACCATGCCAGGCAAACCTATCCGTTGTTCGGTCCTAAAGAACTCACCCAGTTTGAAATCGCTGGAACCCTCTCTGACGTTCTCGGGAGAAAAATCACTTACGTGCCCATGGAAATCGAGGCGTTTTAAGGGGGTCATGAAAGACATGGGGTACACCCCGCATTTTATCCAACACGTTTCAGCGGTTGCACAGGATTGCCGAGATGGTTTTTTTTCCGGAACAAACGATTTGGTCGAAAAGCTCACCGGTCAAATTCCGCTCCAGGTGGCGGATTACATAGTGAAGAACAAGGCGCTGTTTGAGTTGAACTGACAAGAATTATATCGACTAGACCCTCAAAATAGGTGGCCGAATTATGGATAAACTTCAACCTGCGGAGACGAGAGACACGCCCAAGGGCGCTTTCCCGGCAGTCCCGACAACAAAAATTCTAGCTATAGGACGATTCCTGGCCCCGCTGACACCAGAGC
>JBOHWM010000290.1:0-5667 GCA_050736555.1 Binataceae bacterium (SeqCode) | reverse complement strand
CATCTTCCCCACGCACAAGCCCGCGATAAAACTAACGCGGCCATCCACTACGAGCATCTTGCGGTGATCGCGCGACAGCCAGCCAAGCGGACTGTCAAAGCGCGGTGGGTTATAGCACCGCACCTCGACGCCACCCGCGCGCAAACGGCGCCAAAAGCGCCGCGATGCTTTGCCGAGACCGCCCATCCAGTCGTAGATGAGCCGGACCGGCACACCCGCACGCGCCTTATCAATCAAGGCATCCGCGAACTGCCATCCAATATCATCTTCGTAAATAATATAGCTTTCAAAATGAACATGATGCTTCGCGCCGTTGATTGCCTCGAGCCAGGCCGGATAATTTTGCCGCGCGTCCTTGAGCAGGCGAACATCATTGTTGGCGATCAATGGCGCCCCGGCGGCCCGCGATAAAGCGCGGTCGGCAAGTCCTCGTAAAAGACGCAGAGTTTGTCGATCATCGCGCTCCGACCTTACGGTGCATCTTTCAACTGAAGAAAAAGTGTCCATTTAGCGCGCTTTTTATCTAAGCCCTCGCTCTAGGGTTCGATTCAGCTCCCTTGTAACCACCGCGAATCGGATCTCTCGTCGGCCCCGGTAGCGTTCGGAATCATGGGAAGCGCAATGATTCCTTACGCAGGCGTGTTGTTACGGCCGCACAACGCGTCATCCCATTGGATTCTAAACGCGGCTTTGTCATCACATTGTCGTCGACACAAACCGAATCGAAAAGCGCGGTATGATCCGCCGGTCGCGCGCATCGGCTTATGCTGTCGGATATCCTAGAGACGGACTCGTACCTTATCCGCCATACATGCACGTTTCTGATGCTCTCCTCTGGCAAACCGCCGCAGTGGATAGCGGCGCAGCTCGGGCATCGCGGCGTGGCGAAGATTGATGAGACTTACGGCCGCTGGAGGGACGCACATAAACTGCCGGCGCGCCCGCTCGACCCGGAAGAATTCTTCAAATCGCTCCGGGATCTGCCCCGTTTACGGCCAAAACACGACCAAATTTGCCAAGAATTTGCCAAGAATTTGCCAAGAATTTTTGCCGGGCGCGGTCGGCGGTTGAAAAACATTCCGTAATTCAAGGACTCTTCGCGATGCGAGTGCCCCGGCCGGGAGTCGAACCCGGACTTGAGGTTCCGGAGACCTCCGTGATGTCCTTTTCACTACCGGGGCATGAGCCAGCGCAACAGCGATCAGTATATCAGCGGCTCTACGCGGACAAGAGAACCGATAAAGCCAAGCCTTATCGCATTTGTTGGGCGTCCGCCGATGTAGTAGTTCACCGTATGTCCGACCACGCTCTTTCATCTCACGCAACTCGCGGACTCGTTTGCTCGATACGCGCCGGAGCGCTCCGCTATAGGGAAACCTCTGCACAAGTATGGTTTTGTCATTCCGAGCATAGCGAAGAATCCCGGATTACTCCGTGTTTCCGATTCTTTTTTCCCCGGATTCTTCACTTCGCAGACTACGTTCAGAATGACAAAAGGGCTTGTGCGGAGTCCTTAGTGACGGCAACCGCATCACAATGCGCGGGCGGCGAGGCGGGTAACAAAAACTCAGTTGCGCCGCACCTTCAAGGTATTTTCTTCGGAAATCATTTCAGCATGCCGCCGCTCCGCCTCCGGCCGCGTCAAATTGATCGCTTCGATCATCTCGCGATGGATACGGCCGTTGCTGGCGATAATCTGAGCGGCTGACAGATCGAGCTGGTCGCCGTCCATATTGCTTACCCGGCCACCAGCCTCCGCGACTAAAAGCGCACCGGCCGCCACGTCCCATTGCTTGAGACCGAATTCCCAGAAACCATCGACGCGCCCGGAAGCGACGTAGGCGAGGTCGAGCGCGGCCGAACCGGTGCGCCGTACGCCATGCGTGCGCATCATGAAATTCTCCCAGAACGCGAGATAAAAGCGCCGCCGCTCTCGCCGATCATACGGAAACCCTGTGGCCAGCAACGCGGTTGCAAGCGAGTCGGTTTGACTGACTCGGATGGGCTTGCCCTTCAGCCGCGCCCCCTTGCCACGCGTGGCGACGAAGCATTCGTTCTTAAACGCGTCGAAAATTACGGCGGTTTGCAGACGGCCGCGCCGCTCGTAAGCGATCGAAACGCAGAACTGCGGAAATCCATGCGCAAAATTGGTGGTGCCGTCGAGCGGATCAATAATCCATCGATGCTCGCTCTTGTGCACATTCGCGCCACTTTCCTCGGCCAGCACCGCATGGGTGGGGAAAGCGCGTTGCAGCACCTCGATAACCGCCCGTTCGGCTTCCTGGTCGGCTTCCGTAACGAGGTCGATGGAATTGCTTTTGCGTTTGACGGTAACCCGGCTGAGGCGCTTCAGATGGATCCGCCCGGCCGCACGGGCCGCGCGCAAAGCCACACGTTCGATGTCGCCGCTGTCCATCATCGCAGCGAAGTTATTCGACAGTCACACGTTATGCCAGAGCGCGACGCGGATTCTATGCACAGCGACAGTGAGCGAGCGTTTACCCACGAGGGATTACCATCGTGGCAATTCGCTCAAGGCAATACCCAGCGAGGTTTTGCCGATGAGCTCGCGCGCACGCGCGTTGGACAGCGGATGATTCGGACCGGCACGGACGTCGCGATAATAACGTTGCATCGGGAATTTCCTGAGAATACCGTGCGCGCCGACCGCTTCCATACATTGGTCGACCGCAAGAATGGCGTTGTTCGTCGCAACGTATTTCGGCATCACGACACGCGCCAGACCCGCCTCACCGGTAAAGGCCGCGCGATCGCGCATGTACTCGCTGGCAATCCCCGTGTATAGGGCGCGCGATTGTGCAACCAGCGCCTCGGCTTGCGCCACCGCGAACTGGATGCCCGGCAGATATTTAATCGGACGCGGCAATAGAAGCGGCTGGTAACGGCCGGCGAATTCACGCGTGAATTTCAGTGCGGCGACGGCGATTCCGGTGTAGATGGCGGCGATTGACAGGCTGAACCATGCGAATAGCGAGATGCCATCCTGGTCTACCGGGCCAACCGGGCGTTCATTCGATTTGGCCGCTTCACCGACGCGCACATTGTCGAGCTTCAGGTCGTGACTTGCGGTCGCCCGCATACCCATCGCGTCCCATGTTTCGATCAATTCGAGCCCCGGCGTACCGCGCGGTATCACGAAGGTTGCGCTTGCCGGCGGAGTGGAATCTTCAATGGTCGCCATCACCATGAAGAGGTCAATCACTGGTGACAGACTGGTGAACACCTTGCGCCCGTTCAGAACGTAGTGGTCGCCGTCGCGTCTGGCTTTGCTCGCGAAGAAGCCCCAGTCACCGCCGGTCTCTGGCTCACTGATACCACCGCCGATGATGCGCTGATGTCTACCGATCATGTCGAAAAACAGGGCCTCGCGCGGATTGAAGTCGGAATGTTCGACCATACTGCCAAGGCCGAACAGATGCATATTGATAGCCAGGGCGGTCGCGGCGCAGCCTTGTGCCAGGCGTTCCTGGCACAGCACGTAATCCATCAGGTCAGCGCCGAGTCCGCCGTTGCGTTGTGGAATCAACAAGGCGGTGTAGCCGGTTTCCTTCATTCGTGCGACGTTTTCAACTGGAAATGAGCCGTCGCGGTCGTGCTCATCGGCACGAGTGGCAAACTCATCCGCCAATTCGGCGGCGAGGTTGACGAGCATTGCCTGTCTTTCGGACATGACTTCCAAAGCGCCTCGCGCATCACAATCGCAAAGCGTCCCTATAGATTTCAATCGCAGCGTAAACCACAGGTGATATTGCGTAAAGATGGATGGACGGTCGGACGGATTTCATTTGCCGGCGGCGGCCGACGCCTGCGCCGCCATCAGGCGTTGCACATAGGGCATCAGGGTCGCGAACAGGTTGACGTGAGAATCCAGCGTCTTGCCGATACCGCTCAGCAGGCCCATCACGCGATTCACCAGCAACACGTCGGCCGGGATTTCGACGATTGGATTTGCCCGTAACGTGCGCGGCAATTCCTCGGAGAATTCCTGGATCAGCTCGCGATCGGCATAGGCGCGGTTGCGCTTGACTGAATTGCCCAGAAAAAGATTCGCGAGCATCAACAACGTTTCGGGGGAGTCATCGCGCGTGCGAAAGCCGAGGTCGTGAAAGGCCTCGATGATCGCGGGTTGGTTGGAGATCAGGATGGCGTAAGTCAGCCGCACCATCGCGTCACGAAAGGCCGGTGGAAAGTCCTTGGCCAGACCAAAATCCAACAGCACGATGCGCGGCCCGGGCCGTACCAGGATATTGCCCGGATGGGGGTCGGCGTGAAAGAAACCGTCGCGCAGAATCTGCTCGGCGAAGATCTCAATCAACTTTTGCGCCACCATCCGTTTGTCGATGCCGGCTCGTTCCAACCCGGCGACATCGGTCACCCGGATGCCGTCGAGCAATTCCATTGTGAGCACTCGCCGGGTGCTCAGGTCATGGTAAATCCGCGGGATGATAACGTCGTCCTGTCCGGCGAAATTATGGCTGATGATCTCGCAGTTGCGCGCCTCGTTGAGAAAATCCAGCTCCATCGGCAGGTATTTGAGTAACTCGCGCGCGAGGATGCGGAAGTCGAAGTCGGGTTCGAGCCGCGCCAACAGGCGCAGCGTGAACATCAGGTTGCGCAGGTCCGCGCGCACGATTCCTTCGATATGCGGGTACTGTACCTTGACCGCGCAAGGGCGGCCGCCGCGCGTCAGCGCCCGATGGACTTGGGCAAGCGAAGCGGCGGCGATTGGCACCGGCTCAAATTCAGTGAACAACTCCGAGAGCGGGCGACCCAATTCATTTTCGACCTGGCGGCGAATGAGCGCGAACGGCCGCGGTGGTACGAGGTCATGCAGGGCGGCTAGCGTGCTGACCCATTCGTCAGGCAGAATATCCGCCCGCGTCGCGACGAATTGACCGGCCTTGATCAGCAGGCCTTCAAGCCGGATCGACGCGTTGTAAGTCGCGCGCGCGGCGCGCAAGTCCTGACGCCTGTAGCGAGCCTCCTGATGTTTATCGCCGAACCATCGCCCACGTAGCTGAATCGTTTTATAGCCGAGGTAGATGCGCGTAGCGAGCCATATCACGCTGGAAAAACGCCAGACTCGCGTCGGCCATCCGGGTTCGGGCGTTGGTGCAAAATCAAGCGATGGAATCGGAGCGGACAAAGTCGGTCTTCACACGAGGCCGAGTGCCTCGATGAAAGTCTAAAGGAAGTCGCTCTTGCAGAGAACAGCCATACCTCCGGCACCCGTGCCGACCGATGGTGGGGGCCGGCTGCGTGCTTTGCGCGGTCTAACCCGGCGTTATTACGCAGTGTGGCTTGGGTACTCGTTCGCGGGCGGTTTTCTCTACGGGGTCTATCCGCTGTTCCTGCGTTCGCGCGGACTCACGCAATTCGAGATGAACAGCGTGCTGGCCTGCTACTTCGTCGTGATGTTCCTGACCGACGTGCCGACCGGCGCCTTCGCCGACGCGCTCGGGCGGCGGCGCTCGTTCGTACTCGGATGCGCGCTGCGGGTCTCGGCTTTTCTCACTTATTTCTTTGCGCATCACTACGCGATGTTCGTGGTCGCTGAAGCCGTCGACGGGATCGGCACCACCTTCTGTAACGGGGCGATTGACGCCTGGGGCGTGGATGCGCTCGACGCGGCGGGCTTCGTCGGTC